>JBBSTQ010000370.1:0-3828 GCA_038235745.1 Sphingobacteriales bacterium | reverse complement strand
AGAATTATGTTTTTTATTGTCTGAAAATTTCGTTTTAAATAAATTATCATTCATGTTTGTACTGTTATTTACAATTTAAAGTTACAAAAACATGAAAAAAGTATTATTAGCATTATTAGTAGTTAGCGTAGTTTCAATTACATCGTGTAAAAAAGACGCGGAAACCGCACCTGTAAAAAGTTTAAAAGTCAACGATGGTCCCAGCGTACAGGTTGCCAAAACAGATGTATATTCTTACGATTAGTTCTTCCTTAATTAAGTTACAAAACCATTAAGGTATAAAATCTTATATTTGCATAAACAGGTATTTATGCAAGTGATAAAAAATTATATAGAGCAAAACCGTCAGCGGTTTCTCGATGAATTGTTTGAATTGTTAAGATTTCCGTCTGTTAGTGCAGATCCTAAATACAAGGATGATGTGCTAAAAACAGCTGAATTTGTTGCCGAAAAACTTAAAGAAGCCGGTGCAGACCAAGTAGAGGTCTGCACAACAGAAGGCTACCCGATAGTTTACGGCGAAAAAATAATTGATGCATCTTTGCCAACCGTTTTGGTCTATGGGCATTATGATGTACAACCGCCAGAACCGTTAGAGCTTTGGCACACGCCACCTTTTGAGCCAACCTTACGCGACGGTAAAATTTACGCTCGTGGCGCATGTGATGATAAAGGCCAATTTTACATGCATTTAAAGGCTTTTGAGCTGATGATGCAAACCGATACTTTGCCTTGCAACATCAAGTTTATGATTGAAGGCGAGGAAGAAGTTGGTTCTGATAACCTAGGCAAGTTTGTCGCCCAAAACACTGAACGACTTAAAGCCGATGTGGTTTTGATTTCCGATACTTCCATGATCAGTATGGAGAACCCTTCACTCGAGACCGGTTTACGTGGACTTGCTTATATGGAAGTAGAAGTGCAAGGACCAAATAGAGATTTACACTCTGGCGTTTACGGTGGCGCTGTAGCTAATCCGGCTACCATTTTGTGTCAGATGATTGCATCGCTTCACGATGAAAGTAACCACATTACTATCCCAGGTTTCTATGATGACGTCATTGTTCTTTCCGAGAGTGAACGTAAATCACTTAACGACGCTCCTTTCGATTTAGAAGAATACAAAAAAGATTTATCTGTTGATGAGGTTTGGGGCGAGAACGGTTATTCCACCATCGAACGAACCGGGATTAGACCAACATTAGAGGTCAACGGAATTTGGGGTGGTTACACTGGACCAGGCGCTAAAACTGTTTTGCCAGCAAAAGCAAATGCTAAAATATCTATGCGTTTAGTGCCAGGACAGGACTGGAAGAAAATATCCGATCTATTCAAAAATCATTTTGAGAGCATTGCACCAAAATCTGTAAAAGTATCGGTTATTGCGCACCACGGAGGAACTCCTTATGTGACCCCAGTAAATTCAATCGCATTTAAAGCTGCCTATAAAGCAATCGAGGAATCTTTTGGAAAAGAGCCAGTTCCAACTAGGGGAGGAGGGAGTATTCCGATTGTTGCGCTTTTTGAAGAAGAGTTAGGTATTAAAACAGTGTTGATGGGTTTTGGATTAGATAGCGATAACCTACATTCTCCAAACGAAAAATATAATGTTTTCAACTACTATAAAGGAATTGAAACCATACCATTGTTCTACAAACATTTTGCGGAGCTGAGTAAGTAATTGTGAAAGTAGTAACGAGTTCCGTCATCCGATAGCTATCGGACTCGAACCGCCCTTCAGCGGAGAGAAATCTGCAACCCATGGAAACTGAACCTTTTTTTGAACCAAAGGCTTAAGAACTTGGGCTTTTGCAGGATTTTGGGACAGTGCGAATTAACTTGGAGATTTCTCAACGCAATTACGCCAATGTCAGTGCTCCTGCATCGAAATGAAAGCGAAACGTATGCGGCTCTTTAGAATTTTGGGTTTATGCTGGAGACTAAGACAATGCAAAGGAACTTGGAGATTTCTCAGCGCCATTACGCTGAAAGCCAACGCTTCTGCTTCGAATCCGATAGCTATCGGATGACGGGTTACTTCCCCACAACAACTCCCGGTTTATTAACCAAGGGCACTTTTATGAAGTTGGATTCGATAATGCTCTCCGGTAAAAAGATAAATTTCTTGTCAAAAATTTCTTTACCAATATAGTAGCTTATCCAATATTCATTATTCAATCCAAAAACCTCCTCATCAATTGCTTCAATTTTGGCGAAAGAATTCGCTGCTAAGCTATCGACTTTGTGCCTCAATGTGGAAGTTTTTACATCGTCGCCGTTTCTTAAGCCGTAGCCTTTTGAAGTGATCAACACCGTTTCTATGGGGGTGTCCTTCAAATTAAGGATGTACACATTCCAATTTTTGCTTTCAGGTGTTTCTCCTTCTAAAACTACCGCCACCGCAATATCTTCAACAACGTTTTCTGGAATGTCCTTCTTCATGTCAACAGTAAATACTCTCTATTATATTGAATTTAGCCTTTTGCCCTAAACCATAAACCTTTCGCCTTACAGCACTTATTTCTTTTTAACCACTTTTTTAGCAGGAGCTTTCTTTTTAGCAGGAGCTTTTTTTGCCTTAGCCTCAAAGGCATCTGGAATTTGATCTGTAATCAGTTTTTTAACATCTTCCAAAGAAACTTCTTTTAAATCTTCTGGTGTATATTTTTCACTGGTTACTGGGTTTTTACCCAACTTCAACATCAGCTTACCAAATCTAATGAATGGTCCCCAACGTCCGTTTTCTAGTGCGATTTTTTCTTTTTCCCATTGTTGAATGTAGCGGTTTGCTTCTTTTTCTACTTTGGCAGCAATTAATTCGTCTATTTCTGCTTTTGATAAATTCTCGAAATTGTATCGTACCGGAACATTGATGAATAAATCTTTCCACTTTAAGAAAGGTCCAAATCTGCCTTTTCCTTTTGTTACAGGTTCGCCTTTAAAGGACGCAACTGGCGCATCAGCTTCAATTTTTTCATCGATAATTTCTTCGGCTCTTTTTTGATCTACTTCTAAGGCATTTTCGTTTTTCGGGATAGATACATAAGCTTCTCCCCATTTAACGTAAGGGCCAAATCGGCCAACGCCTACAGAAACTTCTTTGCCTTGGTATTCATTTAGTGAGAAAGGAAGTTTAAAAAGCTCTAAAGCATCTTCTAAAGTTATTGATTCTATGGATTGCGATTTCAACAAACTTGCGTAAGTTGGTTTTTCTTCATCATCTGCTTCGCCAATCTGAACTATCGGACCAAACTTTCCAACTCTAGTAGAAACGTTCTTTCCAGATTTAGGATCAACACCTAACAAACGTTCTCCGCTTGCTCTTTCGGCATTTTCTAAGGTGTCTTCTACTTCCGCATGGAAAGGAACATAGAAGTTCTTCAGCATTGCCGTCCACTCTTTATAGCCTTGGGCAATTTCATCAAATTCCTTTTCAACGTTTGCCGTAAAATGGAAATCTACAATATCATTGAAATGTTCTACCAAAAAATCATTGACAACTGCTCCAATATCGGTAGGGAAAAGTTTTCCTTTTTCGGCACCTGTAATTTCTGTTTTGGTCTGTTTTTTTATCACTCCGTTTTTGAGTTGGATGAACTGATAATTGCGTTGTTTTCCGTCACGTTCCTCTTTAATAACATAACCACGATTTTGAACCGTTGAAATAGTAGGAGCGTAGGTCGACGGACGACCAATTCCCAATTCTTCTAATTTTTTAACTAAAGCTGCCTCGCTATATCTTGCAGGCGGGCGACTAAAACGTTCGGTAGCGTTTAATTCTACCAAATTCAAATTTTGTCCTTGACTTAAAGGCGGAAGAATAGCGTT
>JBBSTQ010000369.1:0-3849 GCA_038235745.1 Sphingobacteriales bacterium | reverse complement strand
CAATAATCATCTGTGTACTTTGGCCTCCGGGTGCAAACTTTGGTGTTTTCTTGAACCGCTTTTTTTCGTCTTTATAAAGCACAATTTCGTTCTTTACAAAAGTCATCGGGTCAATCATATCCTGACGGTTTTTATCAGGAGCCAATAATTTCAAACCCTCCACAGTAGGCAACTCTAAGTTGATGCTCAACCTGTCTGCATACAAACCCGCTTCTCTCATTATCTCGTCGGATGCTCCCGGAATACTTTTGAGGTGAATGTAACCATTGAAATTATGCTGCAATCGAAGCTTTTTAGCTACCGCAACCAAACGCTCCATTGTAGTATTGGAATCCTTAAAAATCCCTGAACTTAAAAACAAACCCTCTATATAATTACGGCGGTAAAAGTTGATGGTTAAATCCACCACCTCTTGCACTGTAAAAGCCGCCCTTTTAATATCGTTGCTCTTCCGCGTTACGCAATAAGCACAATCGTAAATGCACACGTTGGTCAGCAATATTTTAAGAAGCGAGACACAGCGACCATCTTCTGTATAAGAATGGCAAATACCCATTCCGCTAGAATCGCCCAGTCCCTTGTTTTTGTTTTTTCTGTTGCTTCCGCTCGATGCGCAAGAAACATCGTACTTGGCTGCATCAGCTAGAATAGCCAGTTTTTCGTTTATTCTCTCAAAATTCATCAAAACAAAATTACTAAAAAATTTAGTATTTTAGCTAAATTTAATGGTATTAATGTTAGTTTACCATGCACA
This sequence comes from Sphingobacteriales bacterium, assembly GCA_038235745.1. Lineage (GTDB taxonomy): Bacteria > Bacteroidota > Bacteroidia > Sphingobacteriales > Sphingobacteriaceae > Pseudopedobacter. The sequence continues at coordinate 3,095 of JBBSTQ010000369.1, read as the reverse complement.
AAAGTTTTAGATCTCTGAATTCAGATTTTCATAAATATTCTTCTAATAAAAGCAACGTTTTGGGAAATAGTATATTTTAATCTAACTTGAAAGTTAGATGCTTTAACACAACGCCTCCAAAAACACAATTTTAAAAAAGCCAACACTCAATGAAAACAGCCGACTTAACCACCCAATTCAAATACCGCACTGAGATGCCTATCCGTTTTTCCGATATGGATATGTTCGGTCATGTAAACAACGCAGTTTATCTAACCTATTTTGAGCAAGCAAGGTCTAGTTATTGGCGAGAAATCATCAATTGGGACTGGGAAGCAACTGGGGTAATAGTGGCAAAAGCAGAGGTTGATTATATAAAACCAATCATGCCGAATGAAAAAATATTTGCCTACGTGAAAACGAGCAGAATTGGAAACAGCAGTTGGGATATTGAGTATCTGTTGGTATGCGAGAAGGAAAATGGAGAATTAGAGCTGAAAACAAAAGGCAGAACTGTGCAAGTTGCGATGGATTATAAGACTCAGAAACCCACAGCGACTCCAGATGCAGAACGAAATGCAATGATGAAATATGATGGTTTGGGGTAACGCTTTTCATTATCTCATCGCGTTCAGACTGGACTTGGCCTGTCGTACACAATAGCGTCTGACACCTATTTGTGAGATGTTTCATTGCATTCAACATGACGGAGTTTGCTACTTATCGAACATAAACTTACATCGGTTTAACACCTCTAAATCCCGATATCTATCGGGACTAATGACCAATGAACCAATGACTAAATGAACTCCTTCTATCAAAATTTGTGATCCCCATCACTTTTCACAAACTAAACAATCATTCTTTTGAAGCTATTTTTTGCGACCTTTGACTTATGGCTGTAATTACGGAAGAGGTTTGTTTTCATTGTGGTGATGATTGTTCCTCGAAGTTGTTGGTTAAAGATGAAAAGAGTTTTTGTTGCAACGGCTGCCTGAATGTTTACAGCATTCTTTCTGCGGGCAATTTAAGTAATTACTATAAGCTAAATAACCATCCTGGAGCTTCGCAAAAAAAGGAAACCGGGCAGTTTGATTATTTGAACGTTCCAGAAATTGCAGCCAAGCTGGTCAACTATCAAGACCAAGATAAAACCATTGTCACACTTTACCTACCTGCCATTCATTGCAGTTCGTGTATTTGGTTGCTAGAGCATTTGAACACTTTAGACGGTGGTATTTTAGAAAGTCGGGTTGATTTTTTAAAGAAGCAAGTTTACCTACAGTTTAACCATAACCACACTTCTTTACAGCAAATAGCCGAATTACTAACCAGCATCGGTTACGAACCTTTGATCAGCTTGCAAGATGTTGTGAACAATGGGGCTTCCAAAAAAGACAATCTCATCCCTAAAATTGCAGTCGCTGGATTTTGCTTCGGTAATGTAATGCTGTTGAGCTTTCCTGCCTACTTCGGGATTTCTGCTTCCGAAAAGTATTTCGGCGAATTCTTTAGTTTATTAAGCCTGATTTTTTGTATTCCAGTTGTGTTTTATTCTGGGATTGATTATTTTAAAAGAGCCTACTACTCTCTTAAACAAGGGGTATTAAATATTGATTTCCCATTGGCATTGGGCATAGCGGTGCTTTTTTTACGTAGTCTTGCCGATTATAGCTTCGGAACTGGCGAAGGTTTTTCAGATACTTTGACAGGTTTAGTTTTCTTTCTTTTAATTGGGAAGTTGGTACAGCAAAAAACCTATCATCATTTATCGTTTGAAAGAGATTACCGTTCGTTTTTTCCAGTAGCAGTTGATGTGATGGACGAAAGCGGTGCAATAAAACCAGTCGCTTTGGAAAACATAATGGAAGGCGACAGGATTTCTGTAAAAAACCAAGAGATTATCCCTGCTGATGCCATTTTGTTAAGCGGAAGTGCGTTAATCGACTTCAGTTTTGTGACCGGCGAATCAAAGCCAGTGCAAAAAACATTGGGCGAAATAATATATGCAGGTGGTAGGCAAACTGCGGGTTCTTTGGAGCTTGAAGTCATCAAACCTGTCTCCCAAAGTTACTTAACAGGCTTATGGAATAATGAAAGCTTCCAGAAGGCACACGGTACCAAAACCAAAACTTTCGTCACAAAAGTGAGCCATTACTTTAGCATTATTTTGTTGAGTATCGCCACACTTGCACTATTGTTTTGGTTGCCTTTTAGCTGGCAGATAGGCTTAAATGCATTTACAGCGATATTGATTATCGCATGCCCTTGCGCTTTGGCTTTAAGTACGCCCTTTACCATGGGTGCCGCTTTGAGTATTTTCGACAAAAATAAGTTCTACCTTAAAAACACCGATGTGGTAGAACAATTGGCGGCTATCGACACCATCGTTTTCGATAAAACAGGAACCGTTACACTAGCTGATAACAATTCCGTGGAATTTGTTGGTCATATTTTAACTGCGGAAGACAGTAATATCATTTATAGCATTTGCAAAAACTCGTCGCACCCGCTAAGTCGACGGATTTGTGATTATTTAACATCCGCAAACACGGTTGCCATAAATGATTTTAAAGAATTGGTGGGCAAAGGAATGACTGCGACTTTTCAAAAGCAAGACGTGATCATAGGAAACGCCGCTTTTGTTGTGGGCGCTTTGGCTAAAGCGATTGAATCTCCACAGGTTCATGTCAGCATTAATCAGCAATATTTAGGTTATTTTAAAATCAACCAAAAGCTGCGGCCTCAAATGGGCGAGTTAATGCAAAACATCAGCAACAGCTACCAAACTTATTTAATTTCTGGCGATAGCAATCAGGACAATGCTTTGCTGAAACACTACTTCAAAAGTGATGACCATTTATTGTATCAACAATCGCCACAAGACAAGTTGGATTTTATTGCCAGACAGCAAAGAAACGATGCAAAAGTATTAATGATTGGCGATGGCTTAAACGATGCAGGTGCTTTGCAAAAGAGCAATACAGGAATTGCAGTAACAGATAACATCAATAATTTTACCCCTGGAAGTGATGCTATTTTGGACGGAAAATCATTCCATCTGCTGCCAAACTTTCTTAAATTTTCTAAAGCTGCAGTTCATGTAATTCATCTAT
>JBBSTQ010000368.1:0-3862 GCA_038235745.1 Sphingobacteriales bacterium | reverse complement strand
AGTTCTGCCCGTGTAGTTTGTTTTGGAGCGTTTTTTCCAATGTTGTCATCTTCAGTTACAAATGGCGGGTTACCAAATGCATCCATCAACACCCAATATTGGTAAGCTCTTAAAAACCTTGCCTCAGCTCTGTATGCCTTTACTTTTTCCGCATCAGCACCAGAAATTCCTCTGCTTGCCAGTTTTTCTGGGGTGCTTTCTCTTAAAAACTCGTTGCAAAAAGTAATTTGGAGTAAACTTCTAGAGTACAATCCTCTTAAGAATTGGTTGTCTGCCGTCCACAACGATTGGTTTAATTCAGGAATGCCTGTATCGCCCCAAGCGCAAACTGCTTCGTCTGTGGTCAGTTCTTGCGAACTCCAAAATAAACGTAAAAAGTCTGCAAAACCCGCATTTAGTCCACCAATATCGCTATTATCTGCACCGCTAGGGCTTGTTAAAGCATAGGATGCGTATAGCTTAACCAACTGATTTTTATAGCCAACGGGGTTTGCATATACCTCGTTTGCAACAACATCATTAGTAGGAAAGGTATTTAAATCCTCTTCTTTACAAGCGTTCAAACTTAAGGTCAATAAGCCTATTGCTATGATGCTTTTGTATGATGATTTCATGTTTTTATAATTTAATAATTTCATGTTATTCCTTTTATTAGAAACCCAAGTTTAAACCCAATGTGAATGTTCGTGGTCTTGGGTAAAGATTATAATCGATACCTGTGGTGCTTTCTGGATCTAGGCCTTTATAGTTAGAAACCGTAAATACATTTTGGCAATTAGCACTAATGGTTAAGTTTGCTGACTTGCCTTTATTGATGCTACCAAAATCATAAGCCAAGCCTAGGTTATCCATTTTTAGGAAAGAAGCATTTTTAATATAATAATCGCTTAGGTATTGGTTGGTTTGAAAGTTGGTGTTTAAGAAGTCAACCCCTGCATTATTAATCACACCATTAGGATTCAAGATGTTAAACCTTACCCCAAAATTTGAGGATACGTTATCATAGATATAGTTCCCAAAATTTGCTCTTAGTGCGGTACTTAGCGTCCATTTTTCAAAGGTGTATGCTGTGTTAAACCCTAAAATAAAGGTAGGATCTGGTGATTTAAAAAAGTACTGGTCATCAGTATTAATCACTCCGTCTTTATTCAAATCAGCGTATAACCCTTCCACAGGCTTGCCTTGGTCATCGTAAACTTGCTTATAAACAAAGAAACTACCCGGAATTTGATTTATAGCATTGTACTTAAGGTCAATCCCAGTTCCGCCAGCTATTCCACCTGCGCCAATTTTAAAGCCTGGCTCCGGGCTTAAGGTTAAATTGGTTACTTTTCGTTGATTTAGGGCAAAGTTTAAACCGATGTCCCAATTTTGGTTTTCCTTAGCAATGGCTTTATAGTTAATGTTTGCTTCTAAACCTTTAACTTCCATATTACCAACGTTCGTTGTTAAAAAATTACTAAAGTTTGTACCTACCGCAATGTTGATTGTACTTAACAAATCCGTGGTCTTTTTAAAGTAAGCATCAACACTACCGTTAATTCTTCCGTTTAAAAAACCGTAATCTAAACCAGCGTTATACGTAGTTGTGGATTCCCATTTCAAATCGGGGTCGTACGCCGCCGGACTAAAATAATCGAAATAAGTGCCGCCGACATTATACTGACCGGCATTAGTGGTTGGGTAATATTTAGCCAAGTAATCTGTATAGCCAATACCATCTTTATTGCCCGTTTGCCCGTAGCTTAATCTTAATTTTAAATCAGACAATGTTTTGCTGTCTTTTAAAAAGCTTTCGCTGATTACTCGCCATGTTAAACCAACAGATGGAAAATAGCCCCAACGATTTTCAGGTGAGAATTTTGACGAAGCATCAGCCCGCATTGTACCAGAAAGAATGTACTTATCGTCTAAAGTGTAAACCAACCTTCCGTAATACGATAAAAGTTTGTCTTCATCGGTTGCAAAAGGAAATCGCGGCTCGTTTAAAACATCACCGTTTCCTTTAAAGCTGGTGAAAAAATCTGTCGTTTTTGAGTTATCGTAATATCCGTAACCAGCAGTTGCGTTGATGTTACTCTTGATAGCTTCTAAATCTTTATTGTAGCTTAAGTAAAATTCAGAGAAAATATTATTCTCGGTACCTCTAGACTGCGAAATAGAACCTAACGTACCAATACTTTGTGCGGCAAATGTCGGTACGCTAATATTTCCAGTACCTTCAGATACATCATAACCTACATTCACGTTGGCATGTAACTCTGGTAAAAAATGAAAAGAATAATCAAGGGCAAGATTACCGAAACTTCTTTTTGCATTACCTGTATTATCTCTCAGCTCAATAAGCCCAACCGGGTTACGTGGGGCGTTAGGGTTAACTGTGCCATCTGAACGTAACCACTCAAAGTAATTTCCAAAAGCATTTGGCGTGTTTACCGGTTGCGTAGGATCAAATTGAATTGCATTTCCAATTGCGCCATCATTTGCAAAACGCGAACTGGTAAGTGCTCCTTTTAAATTTAAATCTACTTTTAAATGGTTGTCAAAAAACTTTGGCGAAACACTAACAGCTGCAGATGTTCTGTCAAATTTATCAGTTAGTAATAAGCCTTGTTGAGATAGATAGCCAGCTGAAACTCTGTACGGCGTGTTTTTGTGTGTGCCAGATACGCTTACATTGTTATCAGTAGTAAGTGCCGTTCTGTAAATTTCATCTTGCCAATCAGTATTCTCGTTTCCTAGTAAATCAATAAAGGTTTTTCCGTTATCATACGTTGCATTAGGGTTTGCGTTTACATACTCTCTAATTTGATCTGGAGATAAAACTTCAATTTTATTATTGGCAGTTGCCACCGAGTTATTGGTGCTGATATTTACAGTTGGTTTGCCCGATGTTCCTTTTTTGGTAGTAATTAAAATTACACCGTTTGAAGCTCTGGAACCATAAATAGCCGTAGCATTTGCATCTTTTAAAACGGTAAAGGTTGCAATATCATTTGGGTTAATCAGCGATAATGGGCTTGGCGCATTATTGATGGAGTTGCCACTAAAGGGCACACCATCTACCACAATTAAAGGATCGTTACTCGCATTAAGCGATGCACCACCCCTAATTCTTATGGTACTTGCCCCGCCTGGCTGCCCACTATTTTGCGTGATTGATACACCAGAAACTTTTCCCTGTATTAATTGTGTGGGTGTTGCAATTGTACCTTTTTGAAAGTCCTTTTCGCTTACCGTAGCAACAGAACCAGTTAAGTTCTTACGTTCTGCAGTACCGTAACCTATTACTACAAGTTCGTTCAACATAGTAGCACCTGGCTTTAGTTTAAAATTTACTTCGGTATTGGCATTAACTGTTACTTGTTGGGTTGCTGTTTCGTAACCTAAGAAGCTCACTGAGATTGTAACCTTACCAGAAACGCCTGATAAGCTATAGTTTCCGTTGGCGTCTGTAGATGTAGCCTTGGTAGATCCCGAGATGGAGACAGACGCACCCGGTAACGGGAAATTGGTTTCGTCAACTACCTTTCCGGTAATTGTTCCACCCTGTCCATGTGCATTAATTGCCAATAAAATAATCAGCAAAAAAAGACCATGTTTTAGCATGTAACTTCTTTTCATTTTTCTAATTTTTTTCGTTTATAATTGGGTGTAAAATTTAGTAGTTTTTACACATTACCAATGTACTAAGCATTTTATAAATACAAAATTTTTAAAAAAATTATTTTTAGACTGATATTTTCTGATAAAAAAAGTAAAAATATTGACTTCTTTATTTTTAACTAATTAAAAATATAAATTTGATAATCAACATATTATGAATTAAAAAATCCAAACTTAGTGTTTGTTTTACACAGCT
>JBBSTQ010000367.1:0-3887 GCA_038235745.1 Sphingobacteriales bacterium | reverse complement strand
GAAGAAATTGGAGAGTTGTTCCATAAGTTTTTAGGTACACCTAAAGGAAACGCAGACCCGCAATTATTAACAGAAGCCGCCCGCCAAAGTTTAAGAGACACCTTTTTAACCAGAAGAGCTGCGCTTACAGGTGTTAACTTCGCCATTGCCGAGACTGGCGAATTTGTTGTCTGCACTAATGAGGGAAATGCTGATATGGGTGCGCATTTAGCGGATATCCACATCGCAAGTATGGGGATTGAAAAAATTATCCCTAAAAGGAAACATTTAAGTGTTTTTTTAAGATTATTGACCCGTAGCGCTACAGGTCAGCCGATTACAACTTACTCTAGTCATTTTGTAAAGCCTGCTGATGGAAAGGAATTGCACATTATTCTTGTCGATAACGGGCGTACCCGTCAGTTGGCGAGGCCAGATTTCAGAAATTCGTTAAAATGTATCCGTTGTGCGGCTTGTTTTAATACGTGTCCGGTTTATCGCCGTAGCGGTGGACACAGTTATAACAGTGTAATCGCTGGGCCAATCGGTTCTATTTTATCGCCTAACCTGGATATGAAAGAACATGCTGATTTGCCATTTGCTTCAACACTTTGCGGTTCATGTAGTAATGTTTGTCCGGTTAAAATCGACATTCACGAACAATTGTACAAATGGCGTCAGGTGTTGGTTAAGGAAGGTCACGTAGATCCTGCAAAAGCAATTGCAATGCAAGTTATGGCTAAAAGTTTAGCTTCCCCAACGTTGTATAGACTTGGTGGGAAAATGGCAAGGACTACGCTTAAATATGCGCCATTCATATTAAACAACAAGTTTAACGCTTGGTACTTGCAAAGAGATATGCCAGAAGTACCTAAATCATCTTTTGGCGAATGGTACAACAAAAACAGAAAGAACAATGACTAGCAGAGAAAAGATATTGGCGGCGGTAAAGGAAAGTCAGCCAGAGTTGAGGGAATTGCCTAATCTTGAACCACTTTATAAGAGCGAAACTACGCCTGCTGAAAACCTAGCTGACTTTATAATTACTGTTGAAACAATTGGCGCTACGGTTTATCGAGTATCGGACTATCAGCAAATTATTGAGCAGCTAAAAAAAGATTTTGATTTAAATGGCAAAAGGGTAGTTTCTGCTATCCGCGAGTTGGATGAAATTGCAGAAGAATACAGCGGTACAGATAACCACGAACTTGCCGATGTTGAACTGATGATTTTACCGACACATTTTGCAGTGGCAGAAAACGGCGCTTGTTGGGTAAATGATGAGCTTTTTAAGGAAAGATTGTTGCCTTTTATTCCACAGCATTTGGCATTTGTAGTTAAAAAAGAAAGTGTAGTACCAACCATGCACCAAGCTTATGACGTAATTACCGACAAGAAATACGGATACGGTGCATTTATAGCAGGGCCTTCAAAAACTGCCGATATTGAGCAAAGTTTAGTTTTGGGAGCGCATGGGCCTAGGAGTTTGACGGTGTTTTTGATTTGATGTAAATAAATCTGTTATGGAAAAAGTAGCATTTAAAATGAAATTGAAGCCTGGTAATAAGGCTGAATATATTAAAAGACATTATTTTATTTGGCCAGAGTTGAAGGCCATTCTTAAAAAGTACCGAGTTAAAGATTACACCATTTTTTTGGATGAAGAAACCGATACACTTTTTGCGGTGCAGTTGAAGCAAGGGGAAAGTAATTCGCAACAAATTGGTACAGAAGAGGTGGTGCAAAGATGGTGGGCTTACATGGCAGATCTTATGGAAACCAACGAAGACAATTCTCCGGTTTCAACGCCATTGGTTAATGTTTTTCATTTGGATTGAGCTACAAAAACATGGCTGTAGTATTCAAAAAACGCATATTCCTAGTTATCATTGCTTTTTTTGTTTTAAAGCATTCAAATGCCCAGCTTAAATTAGCTAGTAAATTGAATATTTTATTAATTGTTGCTGACGATATGGGCATGCAACTGGGAGCCTTAAATACACCTGGGGTAGAAACGCCAGCAATAGATAACTTGATTGCAAACGGAGTGCTTTTAAAGCGAGCTTACGCAACTTATCCCTCGTGTTCCCCATCTCGTACTAGTTTTTTAACCGGTACTTATCCTCATGTTAATGGAGTGACCACCAATGTTTTTGAAACGTTAACCAAGAATGGAATTACGAAAGACCTTAATCCCTTAAACAAACAGTTTGTGATTAAAGAAGGGATAACCTCTATTGCAACCTCGTTAAAAGACGCTGGATATTTTACCGGATTGACTGGGAAGTTTCACGGCGCTAGTCCAGAGAAATTTCCTTTTAATTACTGGGGAAAAGAAGTAAGCGCTAATGAGTTTTTCGATAAAGCAAAAGCGAGTGGCAAACCATTCTTTTTGGATTACAACTTTCATTCGCCACACCGTCCGTACGCCAAAAGTCCAAGAGAAAGGTCAGGTATTGATTTGAGCGAGTTAGAGATTCCTCCATTTTTACCCAACAATCCAATGATGCAAAAAGACTGGTCAGATTATTTGGGTGCTGTAGAGGCATCGGATAGAGAGGTGGAGAGCGTAATTGTATTATTGAAATCTAAGGGTTTAGATAAAAATACCCTCATCGTCTTCATCAGCGACCATGGGCCTTCAATCAATCGAGGTAAATATTACGAATATGATTTTAGTACGCGTGTGCCAGTGGTTTTTTGTGGTCCCGGTATTTTAAAAGGAGTTAGAACAAATTCTTTAACAAGTTTGGTTGATTTAATGCCGACTTTGTTGGATATTTTAGATATTCCAATACCTGCATCGGTCAACGGAAAGTCCTTTAAAAACTTAGTGCAGAACAATACTGGTGTGCCAGACGATTATGTTTACACAAATGTTGCGTTTCCAAGAAATGGCGAAACAAATTACCAAGCCAGAACAATTTTTGATGGTCGTTTTTGGTACATCCGTAGAAATGGTAAACCAAGAATGCTTGGCAAACCTGAAGACAATTACGAACAGAAAGTGTGGGGAAATTTCAGCTATTCTGCAGTTATTGCATGTAAAACGGAGTTTCCATTTCAGTACAATTTAATGCAGTCTTCGGAAGGTACACCGCCTAACGAAGAATTATATGATATGCACTCGGATCCATGGAATATGCATGATCTTTTTGAAAACGCCGACTATAAATTTGCTTTGGAGAAAATGCGTAGAGCAATGGATCAGCAGATTTTGAACACCAACGATGTGGAGATGAAAGCAACGTTGAAGTAAGAGTGACTTTTTTTAATTTCTTGGCAAGGGTAGATTATTTGCTTTGATGCCTCGTATTATCCAAAGCTCACTAAGTTGCGAACTTTCTTAAAGCCTACAAAAAAAAATCCTAAAACACCAGTTCTTCAAACCGATATTTTAGGACTTTCAAATCTTCAAAAAAGCGATTATAAACCTCTATTTCCCTTTTTCCTCAACCCAATTCTTCGCATTCACAAAAGCTTCCATCCAAGGCGAAACCTCGTCTTTACGACCTTTAGGGTAGTTCGCCCAGTTCCATTGAAATAAAGAGCGTTCAATATGTGGCATCATCACTAAATGGCGTCCTGTTTCATCGCATAGCATCGCTGTGTTAAAATCAGAACCATTAGGACTAGCGGGATATTGATCATAACCGTATTTAGCTACAATTTTATATTTGTCTTCAGAATACGGAAGCGAGAATCTGCCTTCCCCGTGAGATACCCAAACACCTAATGTGCTTCCAGCTAAGCTAGAAAGCATTACAGAATTGTTTTCTTGTAATGTTAAAGAAGTGAAAATACTCTCATGTTTTTCACTCTTGTTATGCAACATTTTAGGCTTTTCTTCGTGGTTTTTGTTGATCAAACCCAACTCAACAAACAACTGGCAACCGTTACAAATCCCG
>JBBSTQ010000366.1:0-3900 GCA_038235745.1 Sphingobacteriales bacterium | reverse complement strand
GATATTTGACGAGAATTTTAAAGCTAAAAGTAGGATAAACTCTTTTTTGGTCGAATATTTGAACGCCGGAGTGTGAATTCGGGCTTTTTTGTTAATTTTACACCCAGAAAGAGATTTTGATGAATTTTGTTAACGAATTTTCTAAAGCCATTACCCATTATTGGAGTTCTTTTATTCTTTCTTTGCCCAAGCTAATTACAGCAATTGTAATTATTGCACTGGGGATCTTGATTAGCAATTTTATTTCTGGAATTATCCAAACAAGGCTTGTTAAAAAAGCAAAAGATCCGTTAACTGCAAAGTTTTTGACCAAAGCCATTAAGTTAGTTTTTATCGTTTTTATTATCATGATTGCACTTTACGCAGGTGGTTTAGGTGCTATAGCTGGCGGAATATTAGCAGCTGCCGGGGCATCGGCGGTTGTTTTAGGGTTTGCATTTAAAGATATTGGTGAAAATTTTATTTCTGGATTTATATTGGCTTTTAGTAGACCGTTCAATGTAAATGACACGGTAATGATTAGCGATGTTTTTGGTAAAGTAAAAGCATTGGAGTTGCGCTATACTAAAATTAAAACTTTCGACGGTAAAGATGTTTATATCCCAAATGCGGATGTGCTTACCAAGCCAGTTACCAATTATACCGAAGACGGATTTTTTCGTTTGGAGTTTATCGTGGGCATTGCCTACGAAGATGATATAAATGGTGCTAAAGCGGCAATAATGGAGATTTTACACAAGCACCCAGATTTGATGACCGATGCGGAGCATGAAAATTTTGTGGTAGAACATGAATTAGCAACAAGCACAGTAAACTTGAGAGTGCTCTTTTGGGTAGATACTAAAGATTTCAGAAAATCTGCAATGGTTACCAGAGGAGAAATCATCAATTGCGTTAAGTTAGAACTAATTGAAAAAGGTTACAGTTTGCCTTCCGATATTCAAGAGTTAAAGCTTTACGGAAGTCAACAAGAGATTCCAGTAGTCATCAGGTCAGCCGACAAAATTTAAAACTATCAATTACAATATTCATATCATTATATGAGAGAAGAAAAAAAATTGGGAGAACTTGCATCAACGTCCATTTGTGGTAACGATATAAGTTCTTCTGTTCTTTATGTGAGTGCTTTAGCAATCAGCTTTGCTGGGCAATATGCTTGGGTTACACTTTTAATTGTTGCACTGGTGCTTTTTACATTTAGGAAGATCTATGGGGAAGTTGTAGGCGCTCTTCCGTTGAATGGGGGTGCTTATAATGCGCTTTTAAATACGACTAGCAAATCATTGGCGTCTATGGCTGCTTGTTTAACGTTGCTTTCGTATATGGCAACAGCAGTAATTTCGGCTAATGAAGCCATGCATTATTTGGCACATTTGATCCCGTCCTTACCAATCATGTTTGCAACAACAGGTCTGCTATTGCTGTTTGCATTTCTTACCATGTCTGGGATTACCGAGTCCGCTAAAGTAGCCATCGGAATTTTCTTGTTCCACCTAACCACAATGGTGGTTTTGGTAGGCGCTATCGGGCTTTATATTTTTGCCAACGGATTTGATAATTTTTATACCAACTGGAACCGCCCATTGACTTTTGGGAGTATAGGTATGGCAATATTTTTTGGATTTGCGGCCTCTATGTTAGGGATCTCCGGTTTCGAAAGTTCTTCAAACTTTGTAGAAGAGCAAAAGCGGGGTGTTTTCCCTAAAACGCTACGTAACATGTGGATTGTGGTAAGTGTGTTGAATCCTTTAATAGCTTTCTTAGCGATTTGTGTAATGCCAATTCCAGAAATAAAATTGCACAGCAACGCTTTGCTGTCTCAAATAGGGTTGATTAGTAGTGGCGAGTGGCTGGCTGTTATTATCTCTGTAGATGCGGTACTGGTGCTGAGTGGGGCTGTTTTGACTTCGTTTGTAGGTGTTTCTGGATTGTTGGAGCGTATCACTTTGGATAGGATTATGCCCAATTTTTTCTTGAAGAAGAACAAGCGAGGAAGTTCTTACCGTATTATCATTTTGTTCTTTTTACTTTGTTTATCAGTTTTACTGATCACTAATGGCGATGTAAAACTACTTGCGGGAGTATATGCACTGTCTTTTCTTTCAGTTATGTCGCTATTTGTGATAGGTAATATGTTGCTGAAAATTAAACGCAAACGCCTGCCAAGACCAGAAAAAGCCAAATGGACTGCTTTGATTTTTGCGTTTGCAGCGGTGCTGTGTGCGATAATTGGTAACATTTTGATAGTTCCAGAAGACCCCGAGCAACCGCGTAATATTGTGGTGTTTTTAAAGTATTTGATACCAACAATGCTTTTCATCATCGTAATGTTAAACCGTACTACACTTTTAACGTTTTTGATAAACTTTATCCAGTATTTGTTCAATCCTATCCGTAGAACAATTGAAGATAGTAACTTGGAAATTCCGTTGCGTCGTGGTGTTATTTACATTAGCAGGGCGTTACAAAAAAGTATCAATAAAATTAATGATCAGGAGTTTGTGTTTTTTACCAAAGGTGATAATGTTGCCAATCTAAATTCGGTGATGGCTTACATCAGAAATAACGAGCACACTAAAAAAATTAAGATTGTAACAGTTTTAAGAGATGATGAAGCAGTAGTAGAAAACCTAGAGCAAGATATAGCGGTTTTAGATAGGATGTTCCCCGAGATTGATATAGAATTTGTAAAGATTAGAGCCAAATTTGGACCAGAATTGATACAGAAACTATCGGAAGAATGGAAAATTCCGCCAAACTTTATGTTTGTTGGTTCGCCAGGCGACAGATTTCCGTACCGGATTGAAGAGCTAGGCGGTGTAAGATTAATTATTTGATGATGGACGGAACAGTAAGAGCGAATATAAAACCGGGTATATTGGTTAACATCGTTTTAAAAAAAGACCAACGAAGCGGGACTTTGACCGAAGGGGTTGTTAAGCGCTTATTAACCAGTGCGCCAAAACACCACAGAGGAATAAAAGTAATGCTAGATGACGGAAAAGTTGGGCGGGTGCAAGAAATTTTGTAAGAGGATTGAGGTAGGTGGTTACGTTGTTAGTTGGTAAGTTTTTAGTTAGTTAGTTAGTTAGTTAGTTAGTTAGTTAGTTAGTTAGTTAGTTAGGTTGTATTTATTGGAACACTCAAAAACTCATATCTGTTTTCCCTGGAAACCAGTTGTGTGGTCACGTTTTGGTAAGCCTTCAAAAAAGTAACGGGAATTTTGGCTTTTGCTTTCGGATTCCACTTAAACTCAACTGCCAGCAAATTATCGCCTGTTTTTTCGATATAGTCAATTTCTTGTTGCTGTGTAGTTCTCCAAAAATATTTTTCTGCTTCTAACTGGTTTTGCTGTAAATATTTTATTCGTTCGCTAATGATGTAATTTTCCCACAAAGCACCAACGTCATTTCTGTTTTGTAAGGGATTAAAATTCCTGGTTACAGAATTGATGATTCCGTTGTCATAAAAGTAAATTTTCTTGTTCTTCTTAATCTCATTGAGCACATTGCCAGAATAGGAGGAAAGCGTAAAAATCACGAAAGCCTTTTCTAACAAATCAACATACTTTTCTACCGTTTTTTGATCTGCTTTTACCAGTTGTGCCAATTCAGAGAAATTGACTTCACTACCCACTTGCAGTGCTAAAGCTTTTACAATTTTTTGGAATAATGCCGGTTTATTTATCTGCTCCAAAGCAAACAAATCTTTGTATAAGTAACTATCCGCTAAAAGCTTTAAGTTTTCTTCAGCGTTTCGTGGATCGTTGATTACTTCGGGGTAAGCCCCGTAAATTAGCCGTTGCTCAATCAATCTTTCCTCTGTCAAAAAATCGGTGTCGTTTACCAATTCTGCATAAGAAAAAGGCAATAACATCATTTCGTATTTACGTCCGGTTAG
>JBBSTQ010000365.1:0-3919 GCA_038235745.1 Sphingobacteriales bacterium | reverse complement strand
TTTCGATTATATTAGACTGTTTTAATTTTTAAACTAGTTAGAGCAGTTGGTTAATGCATCCAGTCTTCCCAAATCGGAAACCCTTTCATATTAATTTATGAGCACCAGTGAGATTTTAACTTATCAAAATAACGAGGGCAACATCAAAGTAGATGTGCGCCTAGAAGCAGAAACGGTTTGGCTAACGCAAGCACAACTTTGTGAATTATTTAACAAATCGAAATCCACGATTAGTGAACATATTAAGAACGTTTTTGAAGAAGGTGAATTAGACGAGAAAGTGGTTGTTCGGAAATTCCGAACAACCACTCCAAACGGCGCTATCGCGGGAAAACCCAAGAAATAGAAGTAAACGGTTACAATCTTGACGTTATAATTTCTGTAGGTTACCGTGTGAAATCTGTACAGGGAACGCAGTTTCGTATTTGGGCAACACAGCGTTTAAAAGAATACATTATCAAAGGTTTTGCCCTCAATGATGATCGTTTTAAAAGCGGCAGCTCCATGAATTATTTCAGCGAGTTGCAAGAACGGATTCGGGAAATACGGATTTCGGAGCGGTTCTTTTATCAAAAAATAAAAGATATATATCCCACCAGAATTGATTACGACGCAAAGGACAAAAAAACTCGTTCGTTTTTTAAAGTATTACAAAATAAGTTATTGTGGGCAGCTAGTCAGCAAACAGTAGCCGAAGTGGTCTATTGTCGAACTGATGCCTCGTTGCAATTATTGGGTATGCAATCTTTCGGTAAAAACTTAGCCACACCTTTTACCAAAGGAGACGTAAGCATCGCCAAAAATTATTTGAAAGAAGACGAAATAAACCTTTTAGGCTTACTGGTAGAACAATACTTAGCTATTGCTGAAACAATGGCTCTACAACAAACACCTATGTATATGAAGGATTGGATCGACAGATTAGACAGCATTTTGCAACTGAACGGAAAGGAATTGCTGACCCATGCCGGAAAAATAAGCCACGAAATGGCTATAAAAAAATCTGAAGCCACATTTAAAAAATTTAAAGAAGAGCAACAGCTATTGGCAATAGAAGCAAGTTTAAAAGAACTAGAGAACGATATTAAACAACTGAAGAATTTATAAAAAACGAAAACTAAAGCCACTCGGTATTAAAACATTCTCTTTCTTCTAATAATTCTCCCTCACAAAAGTCAATATCCTTTCCACTTCAGCTTTTACAATCGCAGTGCTTGCCACATAATTATTATTCATAAAAGAGAACAAATATTTTTTGCCAGACGCTCCAATTAAATAACCGCTCATGTTGTAGTTATTTGACAAACTCCCTGTTTTAGCAAATACAAAAGGGGATGCGCTGGTTTTAAACATGTTTTGCAAAGTCCCAGATTTGCCACCGTTTGGCAACAAATCGAACAACCGTTTTTCATCGCCCACTTTATCATATATCTGTTGCAAAACTATCGCCATATCTCTGGGTGTCACTAAGTTTTGTCTGGAAAGCCCCGAACCATCAACCCACTGTAATTTATCTGGCAAATCTGCGAACAGATTTCTATTAGCTACAGAGATTACGCTGTCAGTCCGCATAACTAGTTTATTTGCAGCTGCGCAATTCAACAAAAGTTCTTCCGCGATAAAATTATCGCTCTGTAAAAGCATTTTTTTGTACAGGCTATCTGCTTTAACGCTGTAAATTGTTTTTGCATTTATAGGTACTTTTCGCCATGGCAAGGTTTCCACAGGCTTTATTATCAAACCAGTAGCTAACAACGTATCGGTCAACAAATTTTCTGTAATAGAGGCGTCAAAATGAAGTGGCACTGCTTGGCTAAAGTTGACAGCAAAACGCCTCGGCATAACTAAATTATTGTTTTCCAAACCTCTTTTAGCTATGCTCAACTCGGCAGAAGTGGCAACATCACTCAGGTACATTGCAGACAAATCTGGGTTGCACTTTAATTTTCCAAATCCATCGTTTGTAATATTAACCATGTTACCATAAAGCGGAAAATCTGTTATTTCTGTTTGATAATAGCTATTGAAATCATCCCAACCCCAGCCTTTTCCAAACTTGTCACCCTTGTAGCGACCGCTGATCAAAAACACTTTTTTTCCAGAGTTTTTTATAAAGTCAAAAGCTTTATGGTTTTTAAAGTCTGGATGCAAAAAAGTGGCATCTGCCATTGGCCAAACAAATAAAGAATCTTTTCTGGTTGCATATTGTATTGAGGGGATAGAGTCGCCAAGCAAATTTAAAGCGGTATAAAACGTTAAAAGCTTGGTATTGGATGCTGGGATAAAATACTTATCAGCATTTTTTTGAACCATTACCTTTTCTGCACCAATTTCTTTTAAAACAAAGCCAACATGGTGCTGTTTTAAAAACGTAGAGTTACCTATTAAATCAATAATGTTTTGATAAGCAACTGGCTGAGATTTTTGCACCGAACACGACGCTAAAAAAAATAGGGATAAAATACTAGCGAGGGTAAAATTCTTTTTCATAATGCTGAGTTTAGCGTCCGCAAATTAGTAAATTGTGTATTAATAAGCCTTTAAAATAAAATTTGTAAATGCTTTTTAAAAGGAAAATCTTACGGACAATTGTACTGGCTTCAGCCATTTTAGCATTTATTATGCCAGTATATTCGCAGGATATGTTTGTTTTTGAAGGCAAAAGAAAACAACAAAGTATCGCCTTCAAAAAAAGCAGAGGTCTTATGGTCTTACAAATGTTTATTAACAACAAAGGCCCTTTCAATTTTATTTTAGACACTGGCGTTGGCTCGTTAATTATTACTGACACTACGTTACACCAATCTTTAGATTTGAAACATCTGCGAAAAGTAGAGATAAACGGATTAGGCGAAAAAGAACCACTTATTGCCTATATAACGCCCTTTTTAAGACTACAAATTGGGAATGCTATATACAAAAGCACCTCTGCCGCTATACTAAAAAACGATGTCTTTAATCTGTCGGCGTATTTCGGGATGTCCATTCACGGTTTGATTGGTTACGACTTTTTTAAAAGTTTTATTGTGAAAATAAATTACGACGCCGGAATTCTGAAAGTATACAAGCACAGAAAATCTAGATTGTTTAAACTGACTGAACCCATTCCAATCAATTTGATCAACAACAAACCGTATATTCAAGCAAAAGTAACTACCCAACAAGGGGCGGTTTTGCCTTTGCAACTCTTAGTAGATAACGGTAGTGGCGTTGCCCTTTCGCTAGAGTCTTTTGATGATCATCCTTTTCAATTGCCCAAAAAAATTATTCCTGCAAACTTGGGTGTTGGATTAAGTGGCAACATTACCGGATTTAAGGGAAGAGTTAACAAGCTGAGAATTGCCGACTATAGTTTTAAAAACTTAGTTACAGCTTTCCCAAGGTTTGAGGATGTTGGTTCTAAAACAAAATCGATTACGCGGAACGGCAGTCTTGGAAGCCCCATTTTTACGAGATTTAAAATTTTATTTGACTACCAACAAAAGCAAATGTACTTAATATCGCTACGTAAATATAACCGATCCTTTGATCAAGATAAAAGTGGTTTAGAGCTAATCACTACCGGAGAAAATTTCAAACGTTATCACATAAGCAGAGTTGACGAGGGGTCTGCTGGGGCAGAACTCGGTATGTTGCCAGGCGATGAAATAATCTCGGTCAATTTTACGAAAACCACAAAGTTGTCTTTAGAAGAAATCACAAAAATATTTAGCGGCGGCGAGGGCAAAAATGTGTTTTTAGAAATTGGCAGAGGCACAGAAATCAGTTTTGGCGTTCTAAAACTTAAAAAGATGATCTGATTTTGTCGTAGACTCAAATTTTGAAATTTATACTAAATCAATTTAGTTAAATTCTGTTATCCAATAATATTAACTACGAAACGTTTAAAACCTATGACTATCACAATTTTAAAAACATT
>JBBSTQ010000364.1:0-3929 GCA_038235745.1 Sphingobacteriales bacterium | reverse complement strand
TATTTCATCAAAAACCAAAACAGCAGGCTGGTGCAAGTAAGGGCATTGCAGGGCAATTATCCGTTTTACGGCGAAATAGAGACGAAACCGTTAACCGCAAGTAGAACCTTTCAGAAAAGTAGAAGCGCAATTGTTGACCAAACATTGATGCTTCAATACGGCGCTAATGTTGGCGATTCTATAAAAGTTGGTGCACTTAATTTCGAAATTGCTGGGGCGTTGGAAAAAGCACCAAGCCAAACCGGCATCACGTCCTCGGTTGCTCCGGTGGTTTACATTCCCCTACAATATTTAGAGGAAACAGGGTTAACAGAGATTGGCAGTCGAATTCAGTACAAATACTATTTCAAGTTTAACGAGGCAAAAGCAGTTGATAAGGTTATTGAAACGTTGGAGCCTAAAGCTGAAAAAGCAGGGTTTGATATTGATACAATTGCCTCAACTAAAGAAAGTACTGGTCGCTCGTTTAAAGATTTAAGTAAATTTTTAGCCTTGGCGGGATTTATTGCACTTTTACTAGGCTGTATAGGTGTGGGCAGCGCCATACATGTTTATATCAAAGAAAAACTTAGTGCCATCGCTACTTTACGCTGTTTAGGTGTAAAAGCAAAGGAAGCCTTTTTAATCTTTTTAGTACAGGTGTTCTTTTTAGGATTATTAGGCGGCATTTTGGGAACGGCTTTGGGGACTGGAATCCAATTTTTGCTCCCGACTGTACTCAAAGATTTTTTGCCCGTCGAAATTTCCATGCAAATTTCGTGGTCGGCAATAGCGCAAGGGATAGGTTTGGGCATCGTTATTTCCATTTTATTTGCACTCCCTTCTTTATTGAGTGTGCGTAAAATATCGCCATTAAACGCCTTAAGAGCTTCGGTTGAGAGTAACGACAATAAAATGGATCTACAGAAATGGTTTGTTTATTCGCTTATTTTATTGTTTGTGTTTGGCTTTACTTATTTACAAATGGGCAGTTGGTTGCAAGCGTTAGCCTTTACCGGAAGCATTTTAATTGCGTTCGTTTTGCTATTTGCGATTTCAAAACTACTGATGTGGTTGCTCAAAAAATCCATTCCGCGGTCGTTAGCTTATGTGTGGCGACAAGGTTTTGCAAACTTGTACAGGCCAAACAATCAAACTTTAATGCTCACAGTTTCTATCGGCTTATCTACTGCCTTTATATGTACGCTTTTTTTTGTGCAGGGAATTTTGATCAAAAGTGTGACGTTAGCTTCGGGCGATGACCAACCAAATATGGTTTTGTTTGACATTCAACCAGACCAAAAAGATAGTGTGGCGCAGGTTACCGAAAAGTACAATTTACCCGTGATAAATCAAGTCCCAATCATTACCGTAAGGATTGAATCCATAAACGGCAAAACCGCCACTGATTTGGCTGTAGCCGATAGCTTATCTTCAGAAAAAAACAAGCAAGAGGACGAGCCTTCTCAAATGGCTTTCAAAGGAGAGCTAAGGGTAACCTTTCAAGACTCGTTAACCCAAGCAGAAAAAATAACGGCAGGTAAATGGGTTGGCAAAGTTGAAAATCCAAATGACCCAGTTTACGTTTCTTTAGAACAGAAATATGCGGAAAGAATTAAGGTAGAAGTTGGCGACAAAATCTTATTCAACGTTCAAGGAGTCATGTTGCCTACCGTTGTCGGAAGTTTGAGAGAAGTGAATTGGAACAGAATGCAAACCAATTTTAGGATCGTTTTCCCTACAGGAGTTTTAGAAGATGCGCCACAGTTTCACGTATTGATGACACGTTTGTCGGATAGCAAAGCCTCCGCAGCCTACCAAACAGCCATTGTAAAAACGTTTCCAAATGTTTCTATGATTGACTTAAAACTTATTTTAAAAGTGCTGGATGAATTGCTTTCTAAAATTGGTTTTGTGATTAGATTTATGACCACTTTTAGCATGGCAACCGGTTGGATTGTATTGATTGCTTCGGTATTGATCAGCAAAAACCAAAGATTGCAAGAAAGTATTTTGTTGCGAACCCTGGGTGCCAGTAGAAAACAAATATTAACCATTACTGCGTTAGAGTATCTGTTCTTGGGCGTAATTGCAAGCGCAACCGGAATTATACTGGCGCTTGTTGGCAGTTGGGCTTTAGCCGTCTTTACTTTTAATAGCACCTTTACCCCCGATGTTCTACCAATTGCCGTCCTATTTTTGATAATTATAGCTTTGGTGGTACTAACCGGGGTTTTGAGTAGTAGGAAAGTTTTGTACCGCCCTCCTTTGGAAATATTGCGGAATCAGTAAAATAAGCTAAATTTATTTTTAGATTTTATAAGAGGGATTAAATCGGGAGATTAGCGCATAAATTAATATATCATGAAAAAGATTGTAATCATTAGCTTGTTGTTTCTAATTACGCTTTCTGTTAATGCGCAAAGCTTAACCGTTGGCACTTTTAATATCCGGTTACAAATTAAGAGTGATACTGGAAATTTATGGACACAAAGAGCGCCCTTGGTTTCAGATTTAATTCGTTTCCACGGTTTTGATATTTTAGGTACACAAGAAGGGTTTGCAAATCAGCTGAACGATATTAAAACCGCTTTGCCTTATTACGCTGTTTACGGAGAAGGTAGAGATGGTGGAACCGCTGGCGAGCATTCCGCCATATTTTACAAGACCGCAAAATTTGAATTATTAGACAAAGGCGACTTTTGGCTATCTGAAACGCCAGAAAAACCATCAATGGGTTGGGATGGAAAATGCTGTAAACGGATAGCTTCTTGGATTTATTTGAAGGATAAGAAAACCAAAAAGAGTTTTTACGTTTTTAACGCTCATTACGACCACGAAGGGCGAGTTGCCAGACGGGAAAGTAGTAAATTGATGCTGATTAAAATAAAGGAAATAGCTGGAAATAAGCCAACTATTTTAATGGGCGATTTTAACGGAAACCACTCCAGCGAGCTTTATCAAATTATCGCAGAGAGCAAACAATTAAAAGACTCGTACAAAATGGTGGAGTTTCCTTACGCCAATAATAATTCATTCAATGGTTTCGGAAAAAGCATGGTTGGCGCTAATATTATTGACCATGTTTTTGTGACGCCCCAATTTATTATTTCAAAGTGGGGAATTTTAAGCGACAGTTTTCAAGGGAAGTTTCCTTCGGATCATTTTCCGGTGATGGTAAAGATGGATTTGAGGTAAATATATTATGGATTAACTCGGAAGGCAGAAGACTAACCAGTAGAAAAACGGTAATATAGTTATTAAAGTTCCTAGCGAAAATGAAAAATCTTTACATAGCTAATGCTTAAAAAATCCATTTTAATTGGAAGTATTAAATTGATTCATCATTTCAAAAAGATGCAAAAAAACACTTTTGGTTTATTCGTTATCCTTTAAGTTCAGTTCGGAAACCGAAAGTAAAATCGTGATTAGAAACATACCTAGTTTTTCTTAACTTAGAAGATCATTTTATGAATTACTTCAAGTTTGAGACTGGTTTTAAGAGATATTTTATTCTAATTAAAGTATCAATTACTTGTATTATTTTATTTTCATATATAAACGCTAAAGCAACAGTTTTTACAGTTATAACTAATTCTGATACCGGGATAGGTTCTCTTAGGGATGCATTGGCAAAAGCGAAAGATAACGGTAATCTTGAAAAAGACTTCGTATATTTTAATATAGCTGGTAACAATATATCCGACTACACTATAAAACTAATATCCATTTTACCAGAAATTAATTCTGACATCGTTATTGATGCCTCAACCCAACCAAGTTCCGTGGTTTCCTCAAACGGTGCTAAGATAATAATTGACGGTTCCCAATTTATTTATACCGATTTCGGCATCAACTCTATATTTAGGATCAATAGCGTCCTAAACGTTTAAAAAAAGAGAAAGGAAAGTTTTAACTCATCGTTACCTTTGAGGTGCGCAAAAACAAAC
>JBBSTQ010000363.1:0-3940 GCA_038235745.1 Sphingobacteriales bacterium | reverse complement strand
TATGGAGCTTTGATGATCGCCTCCTTTTTTTATACCGATTATAGATAACCCATAAACCAACAATGTAATGCCCGCCATGTACGCAAACATTAACCAAAAATAGGGTATTAAAATGGTGCTTGGAGACACAAATTGATTTATTGACCAAAATATTAGCGCAACCACAGTTACTAATAATAGGTATAGAAGGGAAAATTTACGGAAGCTCAAGAAAACAGTTATTTTAATCCTTTAAAAATAAAATATAGAGAGATAGCCACGCGCAGCAAACTTAAACCGGCGGTGTAAATTGGCGTAGCGCTATTTTGCCATTCGTCCAGTTTATAACCTGCGAAAGTGAAAGCACCAATAATCCCGACCATTTGAAAACCTAATGAAGAGTATTTAATATACGCGTTAAGCGGTTGCTTCTCTTTTTCCTGATTGTCTTTCTGTTGCTCCATCAAAAGAAGTTTTTAGTATCGATTTAGTTTGTGATATTCCAGTTTGGCAGTTGCCAATTAAATTTGCGCCGCTTTCTACCACTAATTTATT
Organism: Sphingobacteriales bacterium; assembly: GCA_038235745.1. Lineage (GTDB taxonomy): Bacteria > Bacteroidota > Bacteroidia > Sphingobacteriales > Sphingobacteriaceae > Pseudopedobacter. Next base: position 3,406 of record JBBSTQ010000363.1, on the reverse strand, counting down.
GGAAAAAACATCGCCAGTTAATGATGCAGTAGCTTTTAAAAAAAGAATCTCACTTGTATTTACATCGCCAATAATCTTTCCGGAGACTTCGGCGCTTTCAGAAAAAATATCTCCTACAACTTCTCCGGTGGCACTTACCACAACTTTGGCTTTAGATTTTACCGTTCCTGTAATTTTCCCATCGATCCTAATATCTCCCTTTGTACTTAAATCACCACTAATCTCCGTCCCAAAGCCAATAATATTTATTGACCCAGCTTTTTGATCTCCATTAACGTTTTCTGCTTTTTTTCTTCCAAACATTGGTTTAAATTTAAAATGTCATGTATTTCTTTGGGTCAACAGCGCTACCGTTAAACCAAAGTTCAAAATGTAAGTGTGGCCCGGTAGTAAACTCACCACTGTTGCCCACTACAGCGATTACCTCCCCAGCTCTAACGAAACTACCAACTTTTTTCAACAATACAGAACAATGCTTATATATTGACACCAAGTTGTTGCGATGCTGTATCGCAATAACATACCCAGTTTCTGATGTGAAATTGGAGAAAACTATCGTTCCTTCTAGAGTAGCTTTGATATTTTCATTCTTTCTGCTGGTAATATCTACGCCGTAATGTTGAATTTTAGAATCAAACTCTTCAGTCGTTTGTCCGCGTAAAGGGCTAAAGAAAGAGTAGGAAGCGATGCCGACTTTTTCAGTAGTGCTGCCTGCATTCAAATCAAATTTACCTTCAGACTCAATCAGTTTACGCAGCTCTTTTTCTTCCTTAGAGATTTTTTGGTTCAGCTTTATGCTGTCTGTGGCCTTCCCTTGTTCTTCCGCCGGTGTCTCTTTTCCGTTGCTTGGCACTTTTCCCTCAACAATATCCTGCAAATTTTTCAGATAAAGCTTATTGGCATTTGCAATTGTTTCCAAAGAATCTACTTTAGTGTAAGCATCTATAATGTCTTTTTTTGAACTTGCATCTGTAACTATAGATAAATACTCTCTTAAAGGCGTAAATCTAATAGTTGCAATAGTTAAAATAATCAGCAAAATCGCAAATGCAGCCGCACCTATAATTAAGTACCATAACGACGCATTAAAGGATGCTTTTTCCTCGAACGTATCATCGTTAAGGATAACTAACTTGTACTTTTCTTTAAGTTTATCTATGAGTTTTTTTCTTTTACTCATCAATGGCGTTGTTTTCTTTCCTTAATTAATATCTTTATTCCTTCAAAGTTGGCAATATAAAATAAATTTGTCCGTATTAAATCCAAACATCAAAATTAACACGTTGAAAAAATCTACTCACCATCTCTATATTGTTCTACTATCAGCGATATGCCTTTTAGGCTGGGGCTGCAAAGCAAAAAAGGATAAACCAAAAGTTAAGTTCATGAAAAACTTAACGGCGCACTATAATATTTATTTTAATGCAAAAGAGTCCTTAGGAGAAAGTGAAACTGCTATCAAAAATGGGCGAGAGGATGATTTTAGCCAGTTGTTGGAGATTTTTCCGTTAGCGAGCGTGGAGGCAGCTGCCAATGAATCTGAAAATTTAGAAGACGTAATAAGAAGAGCTAATATTATAGCGATTGAAAAGTACGAGAGTAACTGGTTAGATGATTCTTACTTACTTTTAGCTGATGCTGAACACTTGAGAGGGGATTATTACAACGCTATTGAGTATTACAGTTATGTTGGACAAACGTTTACAAAAGAGAAGGAAAACCGATTAAAAGCATATTTGGGACAAGTAAAGGCTGATTTCGCTTTAGGTTTAAACAAAGAAGCTGATTCGGTTTTAAATATGGCCATCGGTCTAAAATACAAATATCAAAAAGATGAAGTTGCAGCATCGCAAGCCAAACTGGCAATCATCAACAATGACATTAAAAGTGCTATTAGCCATCTGCGTGATGCTGTTGGCTATTCAAAAGATGCCTATCAAAAAACCAGATGGCGTTATATTTTGGCGCAGCTACAAGAGATAGATGGCGATACAGAAAGCGCAAGTTCAAATTACAGCAAAATTGCAAAAAGCAACGCGTCTTTTGAAATGTCATTCAATGCTAATCTCTCTAAAATAAGAATTACCGAAAACGCTGAAGGAAAAACTTTTGACAAGATAGCAACGCTTAAAAAGCTTTTGAAAGAGGATAAAAATCGTCAGTTGAAAGACCAAATCTATTATCAGATTGCAAAAGCTTATCAAGAAAAAGGAGATTATCTTCAAGCGTCTGAATACTATTCTACTGCTGCCCACACCATTCCAGGAACTGCAAAGCAAAAAGGTTTAAGCTACCTAAAGCTAGCTGAGCTTAACTTTGAAACGCTCAAGGATTATTCAAAATCACAGCTTTACTACGACAGCACCTTGCAGTTTTTACCAAAAACATATCCTAATTACACAGGCATCGCTAAAAAAGCGAGCAACTTACAGTACTTGGCAAATCGCTTGACCATTATTGAAACCGAAAAAAACAGTTTATATTTAGCCACCCTATCAGATGACGAAATTAGCAAAAGAGCAGATAGTATTTTTGTAGAAAACGAAAAATCAAGAGTTACACCACCGCAACTAAATGCCACAACGCAATTGGTAAGTATATCAGACTTTTCATCGGCCAATAAAAAAGCGGGCACTTTTTATTTTTATAATGATGCTGCCTTGGGACAGGGTTTAAGCGCATTTAAACAGAGATGGGGAAACCGAAAACTGACTGATAATTGGCGTATAAGTTCCTCAAATTTAGCGGCTACAACAAGTTCCGGATTAAACCCTGCCGGAACTGATGCTGACATTGCCCCGATTGAGGTAGTAAATAGAGACTCGATAAAGGCTAGGTTAGTTAAAACAATTCCCTACACGGCCGAGGCAAAACAGCGTTCGAGCGAAAAAATATCAACCGCCCTTTATGAAATTGCGTTGTTTTACAAAGATGTGTTGAACGATGAGGCAGAATCTGTACAAGCTTTTGAAGCCATTATCCAAAATTTTCCGGACGATAAAAACTTAGCGAACATCTATTATCAGCTTTATAGGCAATCTGCCGAAAGCAACCCTAAACAGTCTGAAATTTACAAGCAAGAGCTCTTGCGACGTTTCCCAAACAGTGTTTATGCAAGATCCATCTTACAACCCAACTTTGGAAAGGAACGCGAGTTTAGGGCTAATGCTTTGAAAGATGAATACGCCACCGTATATCAGCTTTATAACAATAAAAAATATGCAGAAGTGCTATCCCGCTTAAATCAGATTGTAAAAAGCTATCCAAACAACACGGAAATAACTCCAGTGGTCAAACATCAAATTGAATTTATTGGAAACAATAGAGCGGTTTTTGATCAACGTCCAACGGCTTTGCTTGCGCATGATAACCGTTCTTATAATTTCAATCAACCCCAACTTGTTTT
>JBBSTQ010000362.1:0-3950 GCA_038235745.1 Sphingobacteriales bacterium | reverse complement strand
TCTCCGCTGATTAAAATTAAAAAACGCCTTTAGTGATAATCTAAGGGCGTTTTTCGTTAGTGATATTTCTTAGGGGGTATCAAAAGGGGTACTAATCAAATAGCTTTGTGGTTTCATCAAAGAACTTAGCCAATAGTAGGGTAAGGTTCGGATGGTCCATCTTCGTATGGTATGGATGGCAGCAAAACAATTTTCTTTCCTTCGCTTTCAGCTTGCTCTAACATCGGGAACAAGTTTTCGCCAATGGCTTCATAAGCAACCATCAAAACGCTTGAGTATTCATCTCGTTTTTTAATCGCTTGATCAAAGATTTCTTGTCCGGTCATATTCAATTGTTTAATAGTTTTTCATTAGAAATACCAACGCTTAAAACATAATTTCTTTTAATAACTCTAACTATTTGATTATCAGGCTCGCTAATTTTAGCGAGCAAGGAATATCTTAAGTCGCTTCACAAAATTGTGACGCCTGCAATTGTCAATCGTTATTATAAGCTTGCTTACTTTACCCCAATTTCGGGGAAAAGTTACGCTCAAAAATGAGCACAACTTTTCATTCTCCTCAAATTTAGGGAGAAAACACTGATTTTAGAGGGGTTCGCACTAGGTGCGAGTTCAAACAACGGTAACCAGGCAAAAGACTTTAGCTCAATTTTGAGCAAAAGTACTTAATAAAGATTCTAGTCATTTTTGACTACAACTTGAATGTACCATTTTTTGAACTCGACATCATGTCGAACCCTTATCACTCCTCTCGAAGACGAAGGTAATTTTACAACTGTAAAACTTTTAACACTTGTTGTTTACGTTTCAATAATTCTATTGATACGTACAGTCTTTGGGGGTGTACATTTTGGTACGGGGTTTTCTATAGATTATTGTTTACTCAAATGAATAGACCTTATCCGAAATAACGGAAAAAGTAATCCTAGTTAAAGGAGTAGCGTTTACCATAAGTTTATGGAAAACCTGTCCCTCTACTACTTTATTCCAAAAATGGAAGGAAGTTGCTGCCAAAAATGACAACAACTTTAAATTGTAAACATCACAAAAACTTCGCTTGCAGATAAGGCTTTAACAACTCTTTGGCTTCATTTACTAGCAACATACGCTCATCTTCATATCTATCAAGAACAATACGTAAATTCAGGCTTTCAGCTTCTTTACTTGCTTGCATCTGTAGCTTTATGGTTTCATTAAATCGAATCCCAATTTTGAGAAGCGGATAATCAGTTCGTTCGACACTAATGTCGAGCGCTTAACATTTCGGTTTAATTAGCTCCAAAAGAATCACCAGGCTTTAAATCGTCATCATCATATTTTTTCTTATTGAATACAATGTCTGCAATATCGTCAGTGGTTATTTCTTCATTATCTTTATAAAGCTCTTCCAGCTCCTCAATTTCATCCATGTCATTTGAAGAATCTATGAAATATCTTCTTACTGCTTTACCTCTTTTGCCTTCTTGCATCATTGAAATTTGCGTAGCACATTCTAGTGTTAGAAGGAATTCTGTTTTGAAAACCCGAACGTCTTTCAATAAACCGCTGTGTTCTATTGAATTCCCTAAGCTATCAAACGCAAACAATTGAAAATCATGATTCAACTCTGAACGACTATCTTCTAGCTGGCGTCTAATCCAGTCATCGAAAGGCTCTAAAGGGTTTTCAGCTTCTTCAATAAAGTAATCGTAAAGAATTTTAGCATAATCTAATTGATCACTACTTTCTAATATTTTTATCAGTTCCATGTTCTTAGTTATTATTACTTGATTCCGTTGGTTCGTTTTGATTTAAATAAGGCTTTAAGATCGCTTTCGCTTCGTTAACTAACTCCATGCACTTTGCTTCATTTGCATCGCTTGAAGTAACTCCTTTTGAAGTTTTAAACTCTTTTAGTGCCACCTTTTGAAGTTTTAAACTTTGAGAGCTTAATTTTACGATTTTATTAGACTCCCTGATTGGTAATTCATTATTTTGGAGTAAAGCCATACAAGTAGCATTGATTCCGGACCACTCTTTATTTGCAAATGTTTCTTCTTTTTGATTTTCCATTTTATCAATATTAGGTTTGGTTAATTTAAAAATCCTTTTTCTCTCCAAATCGCTTCTTCAAGTTCTTTATTTTCGCTTGTTTCATCTTCATCTTCTCCCATAAGAGCCAACAAAGTACAGTCTTCATCAGTATAGTATTCAACTAAATAAAGAACTATGCTGTAAGCAGCATTTTCTCCGAGATTGAAATCTTTGTAGGCAGCGAACGGCAAAAAATATGTCCCATGCTCTTCAATCCCATCCAGTCGTAATTTATAATACGTTTCTGCTTCTTTTTTTGCTTTGGGCAAATCTTTATTTTTGAATTCTCGCTCAACTTCAAAAGGTTCGTTATTTCCCTTGTCTGCTTTGAAAGTTGTCAAAGACTCAAAAACTAAATAAAAATAAACTGGTTCGCCTCTTTCGCTGGCGCCTAAGTCGATATAATCTTTCATAATTTTAATTTACAAGTTCATTATCATTAAATACTTCCATTTCGATATTCTTACTTTCAAAGCTTTGGTCGCTCTCATCTTCTCCAATGATTACATAATGCTGAAAGTCGTTTATAGCATCATACTCAACCACTAATTTAACAGAAATTGCATAAGCTGCATTGATGCCCAGTTTAATGTTTTCCGGCTTTTCCAGTGGCAGGGAATAAGATCCTTCGTTCTCGATTCCTCGACACCTTTGATGATAAAAGTTCAAAGCATCGGTTTTGCACTTAGTCAAATCATTTTCTTCAAATCTTCTTTGATTGCTAAATGGTATGTTTTGCCCAGTGGATTTATCAAATGTTGATAAGTATTCACTTACTACATAATAGCATTTCGGGCCATTGTTTGATGATTCTATATTTTGCATTTTATGTTCCTTTTTAATCCAGCTAATCAACTGGTAATGTTATAATTATTTAAAAATCACTTATCAGTTTGATAAGTACGATACCAAGACATCCGGTTACTCGTGAGTGAAATAGATTCCAGCTCAATTCTTGAAAGCCTGATCTTGGATGTGTTGGTACCGTCCTTTATCGGATCGATAAGCTTTTCGCTTATCCAGCGGTCAACCTGCTTGCGCCCGTACACCTTGTAAGCTTCTGCCTTTGAAAGGTAAGCTTTAACCATACCTAATTCAGTCAAAGCGAGATTAACGCCAGCTTTAACAGCACCTTCGATCAAGAGCCTTAATTCTCGTTCGGATATTAGGATATTATTCATGTGTTCGCTGATTTAATTTTTAAAAGTTCAATGATTTCATCTTTAGAGCTAAGCAACTCTTTGTAATAAGCTTCTTTATCAGAAATACCGATTTTCAGTTGATTGTTCAACTGTTGCATTATATCCATTTCAGCTAATAACTCTTTCGATTGCTTTTTACTTTCTTCTAAACTATACCGAACTAGATTAAGCTTATTCCTAAGAAATGTATTTAATTTCATGATTTTTAGTTTGAACAATTAATATTATTTAACTGGAATAGTGATCTGCTTTATCTCTCTCAATATGAAAGCATCATTAAACAGCGAAGTATCTTGGAACTGTTCTTTGTCGGGATTTAAAAATGAGAACTCAGTTATCAGATCAGAGACTTCTAGCACTGTAGCAAACATGAAAGTATTGTCCTTGAACATAGCAATCACATCTTTGCCGACAAACTTTTGATAATTGACTTTTGAAATTGGTCTGCTGTCGGTAACGATATTCGCACCTGCCGGCGTTGACCTTTTGGCAAAATACTCATTACTGTAGTTGGCCATGGAATCGCCTTCCACTTTGAAGACTAAGATCCCTACTTGGAAATAGAATTTGTTAACGCAACCAGACCGGCTGGCGGTTGTCTCATGGAATGTTGGAAGTTGTTTTAAAGCATCTTCGTCAAATTGAAGACGTTTCACATTGTTTTCTGTTGTTT
>JBBSTQ010000361.1:0-3955 GCA_038235745.1 Sphingobacteriales bacterium | reverse complement strand
GAATATGTTGGCGTCAACCTTGATGTTTTACAAGGATTAGCTGAAAAATTTGATTTACAAGCAATTACGTTTGATTTATTGAAAGAACGTGGTTTAATTTCTAAAAATGATTTAGTAAAAATCATGGGTAGAGGTGAAATCACAGTTAAGTTAGACGTTAAAGCACACGCATTTACTGCAACTGCACAAAAAGCTATTGAAGCTTTAGGTGGTTCAGTAGAGAAAATATAATTTTAGTTAATGAAGAAGCTGTTCACAACATTATCCAACATTTGGAAAATTGAAGAGTTAAGAGTGCGTATTTTATACACACTCTTAATTCTTTTGGTATATAGAATCGGGTCATTTATCGTATTGCCAGGAGTAGATCCTGCGTCGTTAGATAATCAGCAAGCCAAAGATGGTTTGTTAGGTCTGTTGAACATGTTTGCAGGAGGGTCATTCTCTAGGGCATCTATTTTTGCGTTAGGGGTAATGCCGTACATTTCGGCATCCATTGTTGTACAGCTTTTAGGTATCGCAGTTCCGTATTTCCAAAAAATGCAGAAAGAAGGGGAGAGTGGGCGTAAAAAAATCACGCAGATCACTCGCTACCTAACAATTGGTATTACAGCTTTACAAGCAATCGGTTACGTTAAATCGCAAATTGCTCCAGACGCTAGATTGATTTCAGAGCCATTGTTTACCATTTCTTCGATGGTTATTTTAACAGCCGGAACCATGTTCGTCATGTGGATGGGTGAAAAAATTACTGATAAGGGAATTGGAAACGGTATTTCTATATTGATTATGGTTGGTATTATCGCTCAACTTCCTTATGGTATCGGTGCAGAATTTATGAGCAGACAAAACGGTCAAGGGGGTTTAATTGCTTTCTTTATTGAATTTGTAGCTTTGTTTGCTGTGGTTGTATTTACAGTGTTGGTTATTCAGGGTACTCGAAAAGTGCCTGTGCAATACGCTAAAAAGATTGTTGGTAACAAGCAGTATGGTGGTGTAAGACAGTATATACCTTTAAAGCTAAACGCTGCTGGGGTTATGCCAATTATTTTTGCGCAAGCGATTATGTTTATTCCTTCAACCATTGCTCAGTTTTTTCCAGCTGCACAGTCTTCGTTTTTAGTTTCGTTGAGTGATTATACCTCTTTTGCGTACAACTTCACGTTTGCTATTTTGATTATTCTGTTCACTTTCTTTTATACTGCAATTACCATCAACCCAAATCAGATGGCAGATGATATGAAGAAGAATGGTGGCTTTGTTCCGGGCATTAAGCCTGGTAAATCTACTGCTGACTTTATTGATGCGATTATTTCAAGAATCACGTTCCCTGGGTCTGTGTTCTTAGCGATTATTGCAATTTTGCCTGCCTTCGCTATTATTGCGGGAGTTAACTCACAGTTTGCACACTTCTTTGGAGGTACTTCTCTGTTGATTTTGGTTGCCGTTGTTTTAGATACGTTACAGCAAGTAGAAAGTCATTTATTGATGCGCCATTACGATGGATTGATGAAAACCGGTAGAATAAGCGGACGTAGTTCCGCTACTGCAATGGGAACATCAGAAGCTGTAATTTAAGCGTAGAAATGTCTAAAATAATTATTAAGTCTGCAGAAGAGATTGAGTTAATTAGAATTAGTTCTCAACTAGTTGCTAAAACCCATGCTGAAGTTGCTAAAGTTATTGGAGAAGGGGTTACAACAAAACATTTGAATAAGATAGCGGAAGAGTTCATTAGAGATAATGGTGCGATTCCCGCTTTTTTGAATTACAACGGTTTTCCTTACTCATTGTGCATTTCATTGAATGACCAAGTAGTTCATGGGTTTCCGAGTAACTACGAGCTTCGCAGTGGCGATATTGTTTCTGTTGACTGTGGTGTAATTAAAGACAAGTATTTTGGAGATTCAGCGTACACCTTTATGATAGGCGAAGTTGCTGAAGAAACAAGACAACTGTTAAAAGTTACGCAAGAGTGTTTGGATTTAGCAATTGAACAAGCGGTAGTCGGTAACAGGGTGGGAGACATAGGTTATGCTTGCCAGCAACACGCAGAAAATCATGGTTACGGCGTTGTTAAAGAATTGGTTGGACATGGCGTTGGTAAAATGTTGCATGAAAAACCAGAAGTTCCTAATTATGGCAAACGCGGTTCTGGTATAAAATTAACAGAGGGAATGGTGATAGCCATTGAGCCAATGATTAATGCCGGAAGAGCTGGAGTTAAGTTTTGGGATGATGGTTGGACGGTGTCAACAATAGATAAAAAACCATCAGCACATTTTGAACACACAGTGTCGATACAGAAAGGGAAAGCTGATATTTTATCAACTTTTGAGTACATCGAAGAAGTTTTAAATAAAAAATAGGAATTTAAATATTTTTGCTTAATTTTGCGTCCCGCTTTAGGCGGTGTTAAATCAGTAAAAATCAAAGAAATATGGCTAAACAATCCTCTATAGAGCAAGACGGGATCATAAAAGAAGCATTAAGTAATGCGATGTTTCGTGTTGAGTTAGAGAACGGTCATGAGATTATAGCACACATTTCCGGTAAAATGAGGATGCATTACATCAAAATTTTACCAGGCGACCGTGTTAAATTGGAAATGTCTCCGTATGATCTTACAAAAGGTAGAATAACTTATAGGTATAAATAAAATGAAAGTTAGAGCATCCATTAAAAAGCGCAGCGTTGATTGCAAGATTGTCCGTAGAAACGGGAAGTTATATGTAATCAATAAGAAGAACCCTAAGTTCAAACAGCGTCAAGGTTAATTATTAAACTATCAACAAAATTAAATGGCAAGGATAGCAGGTATTGATTTACCAAAAAACAAAAGAGGAGAGATCGGCCTTACTTACATCTTCGGTATAGGAAGAAGCACAGCACAATCTATTTTAGAGAAGGCTAGCATCAGCGTAGATAAAAAAGTTCAAGATTGGACCGATGAAGAATTAACAGCCCTTCGTAACATTATCAATGAATCTGTAAAGGTAGAGGGTCAACTTCGCTCAGAGGTTCAATTAAACATCAAACGTTTAATGGATATTGGTTGTTACAGAGGACTACGTCACAGGAAGGGTTTACCACTACGTGGGCAGCGAACCAAAAACAATTCTCGTACCCGTAAAGGAAAGAGAAAAACTGTTGCGAACAAGAAAAAGGCTACTAAATAATAACTGATAGTAAAAAATGGCTAAGTCAAAAAAAGTTACTAAAAAGCGTTTAGTTGTAGTTGAGCCTATAGGGCAAGCTCACATTAACGCTACATTTAATAACATCATTATTACGCTAACCAACAACCAAGGGCAAACAATTGCCTGGTCGTCTGCTGGTAAGCAAGGATTCAAAGGTTCTAAAAAGAACACTCCGTATGCGGCTTCACAAGCAGCAATTGATTGCGGTAAGGTAGCTCATGATTTGGGTTTACGTAAAGTTGAAGTTTTTGTTAAAGGTCCAGGTTCTGGTCGCGAGTCGGCTATCCGTACTTTACAAAATTCAGGATTGGAAGTAACAACCATTAAGGATATTACTCCACTTCCACACAACGGCTGTCGTCCACCAAAAAGAAGAAGAGTTTAATCAATTATTTTAAAGATAAGAGTCTCCCGATAAAGTTGGGATGATACTTTAAAAAAAAACAAAATGGCAAGATATACCGGACCAAAGTCCAAAATAGCCCGTAGATTCAGAGAACCAATTTTTGGTCCTGATAAGGCATTAGATAGAAAAAATTACCCACCTGGGCAGCATGGCGCTTCTAAAAGAAGAGGAAAGCAGTCGGAATACTCGGTTCAGTTGATGGAGAAGCAAAAAGTAAAGTATACTTATGGTGTATTGGAAAAGCAATTCTCTAACCTTTTCAAAAAAGCATCAGCAAGAGAAGGTATCACAGGAACAAATTTATTACAATTGTTAGAAGCAAGATTGGACAACGCAGTTTACCGTTTGG
>JBBSTQ010000360.1:0-3979 GCA_038235745.1 Sphingobacteriales bacterium | reverse complement strand
TGCCCAAACAATAAACGTAATAACAGATGTTAAAACAACAATCGGCACAAAAAAGCCCGAGATTTTATCAGCCAGTTTCTGAATAGGTGCTTTTGAGCGACTAGCATTGTTCACCATCTCAATAATCTGCGAAAGCATGGTTTCTGCACCAACTTTTTCAGTTGTCATCACAAAAGAACGGTTTCCGTTGATGGTTCCTGCACTCACTTTATCGCCTTCATTTTTCTCTAATGGAATTGGTTCTCCAGAAATCATCGACTCATCAATAATAGGGTTTCCTTCTTTCACACTTCCATCCACTGGCACTTTTTCTCCAGGTTTTACCTTCAGTAAATCGCCAATTTCCACGTCATCTATAGAAATCTTTTGTTCTTTGCCATCCACAATTTTAGTGGCTGTATTGGGCGCTAGTTTCAACAGTTCTTTTATTGCACTGTTGGTTCTGCTGTGGGCTCTGGCTTCTAAAACTTGCCCTAATAAAACCAATGTCAATATCACGGTTGCAGCTTCAAAATACACGTAAACTGTTCCGGCATCGGTTTTAAACTGGTCGGGGAAAACATCTGGAAAAAAAAGGGCAACTACGCTAAATAACCACGCAACACCAGCTCCAATTCCTATTAGGGTAAACATATTTAATTTCCACGTCACCACAGAACGCCATGCTCTTTCAAAAAACATCCAACAGGCGTAAAACATTACTGGGACTGATAGTGCAAGCTGAACCCAATCCCAGTACTTGATCTCCATGATTTTGTAAATCGGATTGTTGGGAATCATATCCGACATGGCAATTAAAAAGATAGGGAGCGTAAAAATCACAGCGATTTTAAATTTGCTTATCAATTTTTTGTACGAAGCGTCTTCGCCATCATCGGTAGGTTGCATCGGTACTAAATCCATCCCACATATTGGACAATCTCCCGGCTGGTCTTTTACAACTTCAGGATGCATTGGGCAAGTGAATTTTGTTTTTTCTTTAGATGCCTGTGCCACTAAATCCATTCCGCAAACGGGACAATCGCCGGGTTTGTCATAGGTTTTGTCGCCCTCACAATGCATTGGGCAATAATAAGTTGCACCAGCTATCGCTTTTTGAGGAGTCTTTTTGACTTGGGTAGCTTGCGAATTGCTGTTAGTGGAAGATTTTGGTTTTATAGTGTAGTCGCCTTTAGCGCTTAACGCCTCTTGCATTTTATCAAGCGAGATGTTTTGGTCATTTTCAATTTCTGCCTGTGGCGGGTCTAAAGTGACTTTTGCACCTATTCCATCAATCGTATTTAAAGCATCTTCTACTTTGGTGCGGCAACCATTGCAACTCATCCCGTCAACGGAATAAACAATAGCGTTTTTTTTGATGGTATAATTGCCCTTTGCGTTTAACGCTTCTTGCATTTTATCAAGCGAGATGTTTTGGTCATTTTCAACTTCTGCCTGTGGCGGATCTAGAGTGACTTTTGCACTTATTCCATCAATCGTATTTAAGGTATCTTCTACTTTGGTACGACAGCCGTTACAGCTCATCCCGCCAACGAAATATGTTTGTTTCATGATTTTTTAATTTGGTTGATTGCTTTCGGAGTGAATGTAAAGCAATGTTTATTCCAACGAAGCAAATTTACAAAACTGTTGATTGGAAGCGCTGTTCCCAAGTCTGATTTATATCATTTTATATCAGAAAAAGATGCTCGGTAAACCCAAAATGCTCTGATGAATTAGGCAGGTTTTACAATTATGAAGCGTCATTAAACAGTCTAAAGAATCCGTAAAAATGTGAAATACCAAGCCAATTCCGATGATGTTTAAAGGCTTTTTAAAAAATAGTAAGACAAAATAAAACGGAATAATATAAAAAGAGTGAAGCGGATGGAAGCCTACGCTACACCTGTCGGGTTGAAATATGGGGGTTGCCAAAAGATGGTCGAGATCTATCAGCATGGTTAAAAGCAGAATTAAATACACTTGTTTCCAGTTATCTCTAAAAAAGTAATAGGCAATAAAAAACGGAAATATAAAATGTAAAGCGTAATGGATTAAAGGTTGCATTTATTGATTTGAAAGCGGTTTAAATTTATAAATATATTTTGATATGCTCACGAAACTAGCTCTCAATTTTTGCTACTATTGATTTTTCAAACCTGCTGTTGTCCATTTCTTCCGAAAAAATCAATTCAACGCAATTTCTTCCCAATTTTTTCTATTTTTGCCCAAACCACACGAGCTGATGCAAAATTTAACACTTCTTGACGGTCAGAAATTCCAAATCACTTTACAAAGGCTTTGCCATCAATTGATAGAAAATCACAACGATTTTTCCAACTCTGTTATTCTCGGTATACAACCACGAGGAATTTATTTGTCTAAAAGAATTGCTGGAGAATTAAAGCAGATTATCCCAAACGCACATATTAAAAGTGGTATTTTGGATATTACTTTCTACCGTGATGATTTTAGGCGTGGCGACCATCCTTTAGTGCCAAGCAGTACAGAAATTGATTTTATTATTGAAGGCAAGAAAGTAATTTTGATAGATGATGTGCTTTGGACAGGAAGGACGATCAGAGCAGCAATGGATGCAATTTTAGCATTCGGCAGACCAGAAAAAGTAGAGCTTTTGGTTTTGGTAGATCGACGTTACAGCAGGCATTTGCCAATTGAACCAAATTACATTGGTATAAAAGTGGATTCTATGTCGTCGCAAAAAGTAGTGGTCAGTTGGCAAGAAACCGACGGAGAAGACAAAATTGTTTTAGTATCTGAAAGCGTTTAAAAATGGCAGAATTAACACAGAGATTAAGTAGCAAGCATCTTTTGGGCATCAAAGACTTAACTACTGCGGATATTAATCTGATTTTGGAAACCGCCGACACCTTCAAGGATGTGATCAATCGTCCGATAAAGAAAGTCCCGTCTTTAAGAGATATTACCATTGCCAACATCTTTTTTGAAAACTCTACCCGAACCAAGCTTTCTTTCGAGTTGGCACAAAAACGACTTTCGGCAGATGTAGTCAACTTTGCTGCTTCAAGTTCATCAGTAAGTAAAGGCGAAACCTTGATTGATACCGTTAACAATATTTTAGCGATGAAAGTGGACATGGTGGTGATGAGACATCCTTACGCTGGCGCAGGGGTTTTTTTAAGCAAACACATTGACGCTCAAATTATTAATGCTGGAGATGGCGCACATGAACACCCAACCCAGGCACTTTTAGACGCTTTTTCCATCAGAGAAAAATTGGGCCAAGTTGCAGGTAAAAAAGTAGTTATTGTAGGCGATATCTTACATTCCCGAGTAGCGCTTTCTAATATTTTATGCTTGCAAAAACTAGGAGCAGAGGTAATGGTTTGTGGACCAACTACGTTAATCCCGAAGTACATTCAAACGCTAGGCGTAAAAGTAGAACACAACCTGCAGAAAGCCTTGAATTGGTGCGATGTGGCTAATATGTTGCGTATACAAATGGAGCGTCAAGATATTAAATACTTTCCTTCTCTCCGCGAGTACTCGATGATGTACGGGTTAAATAAGCAAATTTTGGACTCGTTAGACAAAGAAATTATTGTGATGCACCCTGGGCCAATCAACCGTGGCGTGGAAATTAGCAGTGATGTTGCCGATAGTAAACAATCTATTATTTTAAATCAGGTAGAAAACGGAGTAGCGGTAAGAATGGCAGTGCTTTACCTTTTAGCTAGTCAAACATAAACTCTAAAAAACATCCTAAAAATCAGCCTTTCCATATTAATACCCAATATATTGCGTTTTAAAGGCTTTTATTAACACGTGTTGGTTAGTTTGTTAACCGTTAGTAATTGGAAACGTTAAATTTAGCACATTACCTTACAGAAATTATGCGTAAAACATCTCTTCTAATACTTCCTTTTCTGTTGCTATCGAGCGTTATTTATGCTCAATTGCCAGCCTATTTTCAGGTTAACGAAAAGTATAAAACTGCGTTAGAGTTGCTCTCGCATGA
>JBBSTQ010000359.1:0-4003 GCA_038235745.1 Sphingobacteriales bacterium | reverse complement strand
TCCCCATTCTTCGCAATCGGTCAAAGATGGTTCTGGCATTTCTACGGAGGCACCTCCGCCAAACAGACTCGCTTGTGATGAATTTTCGTTCTCTTTATGTCGAGAACCGTATTTAATGGCCTGTTCTAAAACAATTGCACCACCATCTTCGTAAAAATATTGTGCCCGGTGTGCTTCAAAACAATCAAAACCGCCGGCAAGCACTAAATTTTCTAGGGCCTTTTTATTGGCTGCTCTTAAATCAATGCGCTTGGTAAAATCGAAGATAGATTTATACCTGCTGTCCTTGCGGTTTTCAACAATGGTTTCTACCGCACCAGCGCCAACACCTTTAACCGCCCCCATTCCAAAACGGATGGCGTTATTTTGGTTTACTGTAAATTTATGGAACGACTCATTTACATCAGGACCTAAAACCTCTAAACCCATTCGCTGGCATTCTTCCATAAAGAAAGTGACCTGCTTAATATCGCTCATATTGTTAGAAAGTACTGCCGCCATATATTCTGCCGGATAATGTGCTTTTAAATAAGCGGTTTGGTAAGCAATCCAGGCGTAACAGGTAGAGTGAGATTTGTTAAAAGCATAACTCGCGAAAGCTTCCCAATCTTTCCAAACTTTTTCTAATACCTTCGGGTCGTGACCTTTTTCTGCAGCCTGCGCCACAAATTTGGGTTTCATTTTATCCAGAACGTCTTTCTGCTTTTTACCCATCGCTTTACGCAAAACATCGGCCTCGCCTTTTGTAAAGCCTGCTAAACTTTGCGACAAAAGCATCACCTGCTCTTGGTAAACTGTAATTCCGTAAGTTTCTTTTAAATATTCTTCGCTGGCTGCAATGTCGTATTTGATTTCTTCCTCGCCGTTTTTTCTACGAATAAAACTTGGAATATATTCTATCGGTCCCGGGCGATACAGTGCATTCATGGCAATTAAATCTCCGAAAACGGTAGGTTTTAATTCCTTCATGTACTTTTGCATTCCCGCAGATTCATACTGGAAAATCCCGACGGTCTCGCCTCGCTGGAAAAGCTCGTAAGTCATTTCATCATCAATCGGGAACTCATCTGGGTCTAACTGAATACCTGTTTTAAGTTTTACCAACTTAACGGTATCCTTAATCAGCGTCAGCGTTTTTAAGCCCAAAAAGTCCATCTTCAACAGACCGGCGCTTTCAACAACTGAGTTATCAAATTGGGTAACGTATAAATCTGAGTCTTTCGCGGTAGCAACCGGGACAAAATTGGTAATGTCACTTGGCGTGATGATTACGCCACAAGCGTGAATCCCAGTATTACGAACGGAGCCTTCTAAAACCTGCGCCAAACGCAAGGTCTCTGCACTTAAATCTTTACCGCCTGCAATGCCTTTTAGCAAATTCACAGCTTCAAACTCTTCTGAACGTAGCGCACTTTTCAGTGCTACATCATCCATATTGAAAATTTTCGCCAGCTTTAAATTTGGGATTAACTTTGCGATTTTATCAGCTTCAAAAAGCGGTAAATCTAAAACACGGGCAGTATCTCTAACAGAAGATTTTGCCGCCATGGTTCCGTAAGTGATAATCTGCGCAACCTGACTAGATCCGTATTTATTGATGACGTAATCCATCACTCGGCCACGACCTTCATCATCAAAGTCAATATCAATATCGGGCATGGAAACCCGATCCGGATTTAAAAAACGCTCAAAAAGCAGATCGTATTTGATAGGGTCAATATTAGTAATCCATAAGCAGTAAGCGACTACCGATCCCGCTGCAGAACCACGACCTGGCCCAACTGAAACATCCAATCGCCTAGCTTCAGCAATAAAATCCTGAACAATCAAGAAATATCCAGGATAACAAGTGTTTTCAATTACTTTCAGCTCGAAATCTAAACGCTCTTTAATTTCTGGAGTGATCTCGCCGTAACGCTTTGCTGCACCCACATAAGTTAAATGCGCTAAATATTTGTTTTCGCCACGTTTTCCGCCGTCTACTTCATCATCCGCAACTAAAAACTCTTCCGGAATGTCAAATTTTGGCAGTAAAACCTCGCGATATAAGGAGTAGGACTCAATCTTATCAACAACTTCTTGAATATTAGAAATTGCTTCGGGGATATCAGCGAAAAGCTTTTTCATTTCCTCGCCCGACTTAAAGTAGTACTCCTCGTTTGGCAAGGCATACCTAAACCCACGACCTCTACCTTTTGGAGTTGCTAGTTTTTCTCCGTCTTTTACGCAGAGCAAAATGTCATGTGCATAAGAATCTACTTTATTAATGTAGTAGGTGTTGTTGGTTGCAACTAGCTTTACGTCGTGTTTTTTAGCTAAATCAATCAAAGTTTGGTTAACCCGATTTTCATCTTCTTGATCATGGCGCATCAATTCCATGTAGAAATCTTCGCCGAAGGTGGTTTTCCACCAAAGCAAAGCCTCTTCTGCTTGGTGTTCTCCGAGATTTAGAATTTTGTTTGGAACTTCGCCATTTAAGTTTCCAGAAAGCACCAAAAGGTCTTCTTTGTATTGCTCAATAACCTGCTTATCAATCCGCGGGACGTAGTAAAAACCTTTGGTATAAGCGATGGAGGATAGTTTTGCAAGGTTATGATAACCAACTTTCGTCTTTGCGATTAATACGATTTGGTAGCCGTTATCTTTTCTTTTTTTATCCAGATGATCGTCACAAACATAAAATTCGCAACCTACAATCGGTTTAACAATGGTTTCTGTAGCAGGTTGTCCTTTTAGTAAAGCTTCTTCATTTTTTGCTTTCGCTGCTTTGTTGTGATTCATTGCAGCGCTTACAAAATGGAAAGCGCCCATCATATTTGCGTGATCGGTCAATGCTACCGCCCGCATTTTTTGTGAAGCAGCTGCCTTTACCAAATTTGCCACCGAGATGGTAGATTGTAGAATGGAAAACTGGCTATGGTTATGCAAATGCACAAATTCAACATTAGCTAAATCTGCTAAGTTTTCGGCTACTTCTTGGTTGCTTATTCCACTATCCTGTGGTTCGTTAGCTTTCTTTAATTTGGCGGATTGCTCTTTTAAATTAACATGCTTAAGTCCTATGGACTGGATCGGCTCCGGATTTGCCGTCCGGAAATCGTTGAAATAGCTTTCTTCGGCGTGTAAGTCCTTTAAGGTGAAAACTTCTCGTTTTATTAACCCAAAAAAGCAACGAGCAGTCGCTTCCACATCGGCAGTTGCGTTGTGCGCTTCTGAAAATGGTTGTGCAAATAAATATTGGTGTAATTCTGTTAAAGTAGGGAGTTTAAACTTTCCACCACGACCGCCAGGCAATTGCAATAAACTGGCAGTGATTTCAGTACAAGTATCTAAAACCGGTAAGTCAAGCATCGTTGAATTCACACCCAAACGGTGGAACTCCGCACCCATAATATTACGGTCGAAGCCTAAATTTTGACCGACAATAAATTTAGTTTGGCTTAACGCCTGATTAAATTTTTCTAAAACTTCTGTAATAGATATTCCCTCCGCTGTAGCTAATTCGGTAGAAATACCGTGGATTTTTTCAGCGTCGTATGGAATGTTGAACCCATCCGGAGTAACCAAATAATCCTCATGTGAAATTAAACGACCTAATTCATCATGTAATTGCCAAGCAATTTGAATACATCGCGGCCAATTATCCGTATCGGTAATTGGTGCATCCCAACGTTTTGGTAATCCGGTGGTTTCAGTATCAAAAATTAAATACATAATTATGGTAAGTTGTTGTTAATTAGAAAGTTGTCTCGGGCGGAAAGGAAATCCGGCGTAGTTTCAAATTTACCAAAAAAACGGAAGGAATTTGGGTTGTTGAAAAGTAAAAAATATAAAGAAACTGAAAGCTAAACGCACAAAGCTTAAAGCTAAAACTGATCGAAAAGGATATCAAAAGCGCTTTGTGTACAATTAAAGACTAGACGCTATTTTTTCAAAAGTAAGACAGGTATTCGTTCTCAAAAGTCGTCGTTAGGCTTTAGGATTTGCAAATTGACTGAAAATT
>JBBSTQ010000358.1:0-4006 GCA_038235745.1 Sphingobacteriales bacterium | reverse complement strand
CTGGATGAAACTGTACTCCGTAAAAGTTATCTTTCTGAATAGCAGCGGAAAATTTTATGCCGTAATTGCAGAAAGCGATTGTAAAAGTAGGATTAAATTCTATAAAATAGGAGTGTACGAAATAAAAATACGCACCATCAACTATTCCTTTTAAAAGCGGATTTTCATTTTGAGGAGAAACTTGATTCCAACCCATGTGAGGTACTTTTTTCGATTCCGCTTTTTTGAACCTTAAAGTTTTTACAGGAACAATGCCAAGCAGGCTAGAATTTCCTTCTTCAGAAAACTCGGTAATCAGTTGCATCCCAACACAGATACCTAAAACTGGTTTCCTTAAACTTCTGATTGTTGGAACTAAACCCGAGTCGATCAATTTTTGCATCGCAGTGCCTGCATGTCCAACGCCTGGGATAATTATCTTATCATATAAATCAAATTCCTTTTTGGAATTAATCATTCCATACTTCAAACTCAATCGATCTAAAGCGGCAGTTAGTGAAAAAATGTTCCCAGCGCCGTAATTTACTATACCTATCATTTTTTTGTGATGATGAAAGAATAAAGAGCAAGGATCAAATACTTTTAAGATAATCTTTGCTCTTTAAATCATTGTTCTTTACTCCCTTTACAACAGTCCTTTTGTACTCGGCAACCTCATATTATTAACATCTCGTTTTATCGACATTTTAATTGCCTTAGCAAATGCCTTAAATATTGCTTCGATTTTGTGATGCTCGTTATCGCCTTCAACTTTTATGTTTAGGTTTGCTTTAGAAGCATCTGAAAATGATTTAAAGAAGTGATAAAACATTTCTGTCGGCATATCGCCGACTTTCTCTCGTTTAAATTCAGCATCCCAAACAATCCAGTTTCTGCCTCCAAAGTCAATAGCGACTTGTGCTAAGCAATCGTCCATTGGTAAACAAAAACCATAACGTTCGATGCCTTTTTTATCGGCTAAAGCTAAAGCAAATGCTTCGCCCAAAGCAATTCCTGTATCTTCAATGGTGTGGTGTTCATCAATATGCAAATCACCTTTAGTGTGTACGGTCAAATCTATTCCACCATGGCGAGCAATTTGATCTAACATGTGGTCAAAGAAATTCAAACCAGTCTTAATGTCTGCGTTTCCTTTTCCATCTAAGTTTATTTTGATGAGAATGTGAGTTTCGTTGGTTTTTCTGATATGTTCAATTTTGCGGTCTCCAACTTTTAGAAAGCGATAAATCTCATCCCAATCCGCAGTTTCAATGGCTAAAACTTCATCTAAATTATCAATTTTGTTTTGTGCTTCTGTGGCACCTAAGTCTGGATTGTTATTTAGCCAAATGGCTTTTGCTCCAAGATTCCTAGCTAAAACAACATCGTTTAAACGATCTCCAATGACAAAAGAATTTACTAAATCATACTTCTCTTTATCAAAGAAATGAGTTAATAAAGCCGTTCCTGGTTTACGGGTTGGCGCATTGTCTTTAGCGAAAGTTCTGTCGATAATGATTTCGCTAAAGTTGATGCCTTCATTATTTAGAGTTTGGACGATAAAATTTTGAACCGGCCAAAAGTTTTCTTCCGGATGGGATGATGTTCCCAAACCATCTTGATTGGTAACCATTACCAATTCAAAATCTGTTTCTTTAACTATTTTAGCGAGATTGCTTATGGCGTTTGGATAGAAAACCAATTTCTCAAACGAATCAATCTGCTCATCGGCTGGTTCTAAAATCAGTGTTCCGTCCCTGTCTATAAATAATAATTTAATCATCTTTTAGTTTTTTTAGGCTGTTGATAATCGCCTGATTTTCTTCGTTTGTACCGATGGTAATTCGTAAACAACCTTCACACAGCTCAACTTTATTTCTATTTCTAACGATAATTCCTTCTTCGGTTAAATATTTATAAATTCCATCTGCGTCTGCAGTTTTCACTAAGATGAAATTAGCATCTGATGGATAAATATCTACTACAAAATCGAAATGCTTTAAAGCTATAACTAAAGCATCACGCTCTTTCAATATTTCTTTTATCCAACCATTTACTTGATCAACGTTTTGCAACGCTTCTAACGCCAAAGTTTGAGAAGCTTCGTTGATATTATAAGGCGGTTTTACACGATTGAATACCTCGATGATTTCTTCGCTAGCAAACGCCATCCCAACTCTTAAAGCAGCTAAACCCCATGCTTTTGAAAGCGTCTGCAACACCACTAAGTTTGAATATTCCGTCAGCTCCTGGATAAAAGTTTTCTGACGAGAAAAGTTAATATAAGCTTCGTCGACTACCACAATACCTTCAAAGTTGGTCAATAAAGTCTCAATGTCTTCTCTGTTTATCGAATTTCCTGTTGGATTGTTGGGCGAGCAAATGAAAATAAGTTTGGTGTTTTTATCAATCGCTTCTGCAATTCCTTCCAAGTTTAACTGAAACTCTTCGGTAAGGTTTACACGCTTGATCTCGATATCATTGATATTCGCGGAAACTTCGTACATACCATAAGTAGGCGGGACGATGATCACGTTATCCACACCCGGATTGCAAAAACTTCTGAACAAAATGTCTATAGCTTCATCACTTCCATTGCCTAAAAAAATATTTCTTGCTGGAACTCCTTTAATCTCACTTAAGCGCATCTTAACGGCATATTGCAATGGATCCGGATAGCGATGGTAGCTTTGCGGAAGCGGAGAGCCAAATGCGTTTTCGTTAGCATCTAAATACACGGAAGCTTCGCCCTTAAACTCATCTCTCGCAGAAGAGTAAGGTTTTAAAGTTTTTATATTTGGTCGGATGATTTTATTTATATCAAACATTATTTGAGTTCATTAGTTGAATTGGCTCATTAGTGATTAATTAAAGACATGTTTAAGTGTCTTGATTCTTGATACTTGCTTCTTTAATCCCAGCCAACCTAACACTCACAGCATTCTTATGCGCTCCCAATCCCTCGATATCTGCTAAAATTTCAATAGTTGGTCCTAAATTTATTATACCGCTTTCGCTGATGTGTTGAAACGTTATTTTTTTTACAAAAGAATCTAAAGATACCCCAGAATAAGAACGAGCATAAGCACTTGTCGGCAAGGTGTGGTTTGTGCCACTTGCATAATCCCCAGCACTTTCTGGTGTTAAATTACCGGCGAAAACAGAACCTGCATTCACAATTTTATCGGAAATTAATTTCCAATGATCTGATGCTAAAATTAAATGTTCTGGTGCGTATTCATTACTGAAACTCATCGCCTCATCTAAATCCTTAGCTAAAACTGCGTAAGAATTTGCGATCGCTTTCGAGGCAATCTCTTTTCTGGGCAAGAACTCTAACTGTTTTTCTACTTCAGTTGAAGTTTGTTGAATAATTAACTCAGAATTACTTATCAAAACTCCTTGACTATCAACGCCATGTTCGCACTGCGCCAATAAATCAGCAGCAACAAAAACTGGGCTGGCTGTTTCGTCAGCAATTATCAAAACTTCGGAAGGTCCGGCAGGCATATCAATTGCCGTGTTTGTAGTAGATTGAACCAAAGTTTTTGCCATGGTAACAAACTGATTGCCGGGACCAAAAATTTTATCAACTTTAGGTATGCTTTCTGTTCCGTAAGCCATAGCCGCAACTGCTTGTGCGCCTCCGGCTAAATATATTTTTTCGATTCCTAAAAGTTGAGCAACGTATGCAATATATCCATTAATTGTTCCCGATTTTTGAGGCGGAGAACATACTACAATCTCTTTACAGCCAGCAATTTTAGCCGGAACACCCAACATTAAAAACGTACTTGGTAAAACCGCCGTTCCGCCGGGGATATACAAGCCAACTCGCTCAATTGCCCTAACTTCTCGCCAGCAAGTTACACCAACGGTAGTTTCAACTTTTTCTTCTTTTGGAATTTGCGTTTCGTGGAATTTTTTAATATTGGTGTAGGCAACGTTAATAGCTTGTTTAACGTCATCAGAAATTCCGTCAGCTAAATTCGCAATCTCTTCTTTCTCAATAAAGAGCGTTTGTAAT
>JBBSTQ010000357.1:0-4020 GCA_038235745.1 Sphingobacteriales bacterium | reverse complement strand
ATTGAATCCCTATTCAACTGGTTAATAACAAAAACGGATATACAGAGAGCAAGCGGTGTCAGGTCAACAAAAGGACTCCTTGTCCACATATTCGGAAAGATTGCCTCCGCTTTTCTCAAACCAATTTTCAACTCTTAATTCACATTAGTAATAGTTTTTTCATGTGACAGAAAATATTTTAGAGTGCAATTCTAATCTAAAAATAGTCAACTACCATCCTGAACTATCCTGCTCTATAAATCGTTCTACTATTTAGCTTTTTCCATAACAACATCCCTTTTATTCAACAAATCCTCAAGTCTTTCTCTTATAATCACATCCGGAAAAACCCCTCTTCCATACAATTCCCTCTTTTTAACAATATCAATTACTTTAATAGGCAAACGCAGTTTTAACCCAGTATTGGGCAAATTCAAATAAGGGATTCTACCAGCGCTACATTGGTTATAACCACCACCAGTTTCTTCGCCTATAAACGTTCCTCTTTTTACGCTTTGTAGGTTTGCAGAAAGTAAGGAAGTCGCAGAAAAAGAATAGCCGTTGATCAATACGGAGAGTTTTCCTTCATACACATTTTTTAAAGGTTTTACAGAATGAGCAGTGGGGATGTAGCTGTAATAACCAATGGAATCTTTTCGCTCTAATATCAGTTTTGATAGTATGCTAAGCGGATAAGTTATTATCCCTAATGCTTTTACCGTGGCAGGTTTATCCTGGTATTTTATGTGTTTTAGGTAAGAGTTTTTAGTGTATGCTTTTCCTGTAAATTGATGCGGTTGATTGTACAAATATCTAAACAAACGGTTGCAAGCCATTAAGCTTCCTCCTCCGTTGTTCCGTACATCTAAAATCAAATGGTCGATATTTTTGTCTTTTATTTCTTTAAAACTCTGTCTAAAGAATTTACGAAAGTTGGCATGATCAAAGGAAAAACTTTTAACCGTAATGATGGCGGTTTGGTTGTTAACTGAATCATATTTCAAATCCAATAACGGTTCTCCAAACTTATCTATGCCTTTGTAACGTTTTTTGCGCTTTAGCTTTTTTGCTTGTTTATCGGCTATTTTCTTTTTACCAACTTCTTCGGGTGTAGCTAACTTCTTTTCTTTTTTAGGCGGATTTATCTTTTTTACGGTAAAGTTGTAGGTGCTGTCCGTTCTTTTTAAACTGAGTTTTGATGAATCTGATTTCCCGTAATTCAGGTAGTAATAAACATCGAAACTTCTAGTTAATACTGCTGGATAAAAAGTCTGATTGTATCCATCGGAAGAGTATAGGCTCTCACACTTTTCTATAATTTCAGATGTTGGTATGTTATCTATTGATAATATTTCCGCTCCTTTTAAGGTATCTAACAACTCTTTTTTGTTGACGGATTTTATAAACAGACGGTTACTATCTACAAAATAATACAGTTGAGAAAGCGGTCGGTCACCTGCTTTTTTTAGGCTATCTTTTTGAAATTTGCTTACTTTAATCCCAGGATAAGTCATTTTGGTATGTCCGCATTTTACGGAAGCCACAACTGGCGCTAATTTCCTATAAAACTCCAAACTGGTTAGTGAATCTTTTAAAGTCTTTTTTAAGCTATCGAATTTAAAATCTAAGTCCTTTTTGCTGATGTACCAATAAAGACCGGGATGGTTTTGTTCTAATGAGCTTTTTGCAATTGACAAATCTTGCTGAAGTTCTGTAGGAGAATGTTTAGACGTTATTTTAGTATTGAATGCTTTTTTGGAGGTGCAAGATAAAATAAGACTTGATGTGAATAGGAGCGTGATGAGGGTTGTTTTCATTTAATTCTTTAAATCAATACTTTATTTTTCCTACTTTTCTTTTGTAATATAAGTGTCCCCCTTTGGAGGGGGTTGGGGGAGGTTAAGCCGTTTAAAATAAATTAATCTTGGTATTAAAAACCTTCAACCACCCTCTTTGATTCTCCCTCTTCCAAAGGAATCCCTTTGGGACAGAGGGAGATTCGTTGTGGCTACCTTGCAAACTGATTATCGAAATCTCATGCGGACAGTCACTCTTTAGTCTGACTACCTATTTGTGTGATGCCTGCCTGCGGTAGGCAGGTTTCTCTAGCGTTCAACATGACTGGTTGCCTTAATGACATTGGACGACAGTGCCACAGGCATCCATCCGTTTAGGAAGAAGCATCTCACAAATAAAATTGCCATACTATCTGATTTCCTACTTGTGAGATGTCTCATTATCACTCAATATAACGAGCGGATGAGACTTGCGTTAGGGATAGTAGCGGATACCGGCCTGTGGTTAATGCCTTGTGAAGTATGAGCGGATAGCCCGCTCGAACGCCCAAAATCCTTTACAACCCCAACTCCGCCGAAATCTGTAACATTCTTTCTATTGGCTTTCTTGCTCTATCAATTATTTCACGTGGAACATCAATTTCTGGTTGCTCGTTCTTTAAACATAAGTATAACTTTTCCAGTGTGTTACGTTTCATGTGCGGGCAATCATTACAAGCACATGCATTATTTGGTGGTGCAGGAATAAAAGTTTTATCCGGACTAGATTTTTCCATCTGGTGGATAATTCCAGATTCTGTTGCCACAATAAACTCTGTTGCAGGGTTATTGATGGTATAATTTAACAAACCAGTGGTAGATCCTATAAAATCAGCCATTTCCAATACCGCTTCTTCACATTCTGGGTGTGCAATAAACTTTGCTTCTGGATGGCGTTGCTTCAACTTGGTAATTTTCTCCCTTGCAAAAATCTCATGCACCATACAGGCTCCGTTCCATAAAACCATATCACGTCCGGTCTTTTTGATTACGTAAGCGCCCAAATTTTTATCAGGACCAAAGATAATTTTTTGGTCTAAAGGTAAGCTGTTAACAATCTGCACCGCATTGCTAGAAGTGCAAACAATATCGCTCATCGCCTTTAACTCGGCCGTACAGTTTACATAAGTGATGACCAAATGATCGGGATATTTCTCTTTAAACTTTTTAAATAAATGTGGCGGGCAACTATCAGACAAAGAACAACCGGCTTTTGCATCAGGCAATAAAACCTTTTTATTTGGCGACAAAATCTTCGCTGTTTCAGCCATAAAATGGACACCAGCAAATACAATTAAATCAGCATCTGTTTTAGCAGCTTCTTGCGAAAGCCCCAAACTATCTCCAATATAATCTGCAACATCTTGTATATCAGATTCTTGATAGTAATGCGCTAAAATAACGGCGTTCTTTTCTTTCTTTAACCTGTCTATCTCGGCAAACAGATCTAAGGTTGGGTCAATGTGTTCATCAACAAAACCTTTTAAATTTATTTCTTCTGCTATATTCATTTTCGTTGGTCAAATGTATAAAATCAAAATTTAGCTTTTTCCACTTTTCTAATAACAATCAATTTTTTTATACAAGAAGAAGCTATTACTTATTAAGGTGTTAGTTTGGTGTATAAGTTGTTTGATTTTTCTTTTGATATATTAGTATTTAAATACTGTTAACAGTTTGTTAACATTTAGGTAATCTTAAAAGATTGGTATTCAGTTTATTTGAACTAACCTATTTATATTTCATCTTTTTATACCGTTAACGCTTTATAAATTAAAAACGTTGGTTACTATTTATTTTGTGTAGAATAAAACCTTAAATGTTTTTTGATATTTATTAAAATTAGAGTTTATCAACACTATTGAAAACTTTTGCTTATTTGTTTACACAAAATTAACACCTTTAGGTAGTTTATAAACATTTATATTAGTTGATAGATAAATATTGTTTTTGAAGATATGAGAAATGTTGATTACTTAGTGATTGGTTCTGGCATAGCAGGATTAAGTTTTGCACTGAAGGCGGCAAAGCATGGTAAGGTTCTGATAGTTACAAAATCTAATGAAGACGAATCTAACACTAAGTACGCCCAAGGAGGTGTTGCTGTAGTTGTGGATAACGTTGGGGATTCGTTTGAAAAACATATTTCGGACACATTAATTGCCGGCGACGGACTTTGCGATAAAGATATTGTAGAAATTGTTGT
>JBBSTQ010000356.1:0-4037 GCA_038235745.1 Sphingobacteriales bacterium | reverse complement strand
TCTTTGTAATATATGTTTTTTTGCTGTAAAGCGTTGTCCACTTTAACAGCAAATTCTTTTAAATCTTTTGGTGGATTTACAAACTCCACAAACCACTCGTGATAAGGCATCTCTCCCTTACCGGAGTTTACCTGCGGAGCAACTGTAAACTCGGTAATCTCTACTTTTTCATTTTGTGCGACGGTTAATAATGCGTTTTCAACCTCCTCGCCTATTACATGTTCGCCGAAAGCAGAAATATAATGCTTTATCCGTCCGGTTACCAAAATTTTGTATGGATTTTTGGAAACAAACTTAATGGTATCACCTAAAGAATAAGCCCAAAGCCCAGCATTGGTGCTCATTACAATTGCATAGTTTTTATTCAGTTCAACCTCTCCTAAAGATAAACGAATCGGTTTTTCGTCAAAAAATGTTTCCGTGGGGATAAACTCATAAAAGATCCCAGCATCCGCTAAAAGCAAAAGTGACTTTTCCTTCTGACTGTCTTGAAAAGCAATAAAACCCTCAGAAGCGGGATATGTTTCGATACTATCAATTTTAAAACCCAAACTTTCCTCTAACCTTGCTCGGTAGGGTTCGTAATTTACGCCCCCGTATACAAATAGCTTAAAATTTGGAAAAATATCTTTTACCTTTTGTTTCCCAGTTTTTGCAATTAACCGATCAAAATACATCTGACACCAAGGCGGAATACCCGAAATCAAACTCATATCTGCGTTTACTGTTTCTTCAACAATAGCATCCACTTTTTGCTCCCAATCTTCAATGCAGTTAACCTCATAACTTGGCAATCTGTTTTTTTGAAGATAAGAAGGAACATGATTGGCAACAATCCCAGATAAACGACCAAAAGAAATCCCAGCCTTTTGTTCCATTTTTGGACTGCCTTGCAAAAAAATCATTTTACCCTTCACAAAATCCGCTTTGCCGGTTTCGTGAATGTAAGAAAGCAAAGCATTGCGAGCAGCCTTAATATGCTCTGGCAGTGACTCCTTAGAAATTGGAATATATTTTACACCAGAGGTAGTGCCAGAAGTCTTGGCGAAATAAACAGGTTTTCCTGGCCAAAGAACATTTTCTTCACCTTTCACAACCTTCTCTACATAAGGTTTTAAATCTTCATAATCATTAACGGAAACGCGTTCCTTAAAATCTTGGTGGGTTTTAATCTCAATAAACCGATGGTCTTTCCCGAAAGAAGTGTTTTCGGCAGTCGCAATTAATTTTTTTAGAATGTTTTCTTGAGCTTCAACTGCGTTAAACTTCCATTTATTCATTTGCCGAACGGCGAACGCAGCAAACGGTCTACTAAGCATTCCTTTTAGTCCCATATCAATTGTAAATTAAATGATATTAGCAAAAATGTCCGGCTCCTGATCACCTTTATATTCGTCAGTCATTTTGCGGTAGGCAATAGTTAAGGCCACACTAGAAAGCGGGACGATGATAAACGAACTTAGAATGTTGACGAAGGTTGCAATTACTGTAAGCTCAAAATAGTTTAAAACCAAGTACATAACTTGAAAAAAGCCTAACACAAACAGCAACAGTAATATTTTGAAAAAATTTCCTTTGGTAATTGCCAAGCTTAATTTAAGAGATTTAAATGGTCGTTCGCTTTTGTCGATAATAAAAAACGGAAAAAAGGAAATACGCATCCAAGTGATAAATATAGCCACTAAACCAATCGAAATTGCCACGTTTACCAATAACTGCATATCAATACCGGTGTAAACAAAAGGGAAAACTAGTAGTGCTACCACTACATAAACACCTAAAATACAGAGTGTAAAGAAAAAACTTCCGACTAAAAAATACACGATTTGCTTTTTGGTAGGTAGCGTTTCTGCCAAACTCAACTCTTCGGATTCATGATCCAACAGGTGGAAAATAAATTTAAAAAGGGACAGATTACTAATCAAGTAAGCGCTTATAAAAACTAAGAAAAGCGCAAAATTCAATACTTGGTTAATGTCTTTTAAAAAAATTGCCAATAAACTGGAAAAGCTTAGCGTGGCAAACATCGCAAAGCATAGCAAAGCGATAGAAAAATAATGATTCCTTGTGATATCCCAGGCTCTGGCTATCACTTCATTTACAGAAAAAGTGCTTTGCT
The DNA here is from genome assembly GCA_038235745.1 of Sphingobacteriales bacterium. Taxonomy (GTDB): domain Bacteria; phylum Bacteroidota; class Bacteroidia; order Sphingobacteriales; family Sphingobacteriaceae; genus Pseudopedobacter. Next base: position 1,918 of record JBBSTQ010000356.1, on the reverse strand, counting down.
TTAAAAATTCAATCATTTACCAAAAATAATCTTCTTCACATAATCCTGCATAAATCCCATGCCATAAGCAGTGAGCTGGATTAAAGACGTAAAGATGCTCAAAAATGCAACATTAATCGACTTATTCTTAGTCCAAGCATCAAAAAACACGGAAAGAAAATAAATAATGATAAAAAAATTACAAGCTGGTGCTATTGCCCAGCCAAAAACGTTGGCTATCAGACTAAAAAGTAGAAAGAGCGTAAATATTGCGGGAAAAAAATGAACCAGTTTTAAAGTCGCTGGGAAAAATGTAGTGATGTTGATTCTGGCTCTTCCGAAAAAATGCAACTGTTTCCAAAATGCTTTAAAACTGGTGCGCCTTTTATGAAAAACCTTAGCATTTGGGATTAAACCGATTTTAAATCCTGCCTCATGAATCCTGATGGAATACTCGATATCCTCGCCTAAACGGGTAATGACAAATCCGCCAACTTTTTCCCAAACTTTGCGGGAAAGCCCCATGTTAAAACTGCGAGGGTGGAATTGTCCGCCTGCATTTTTAGACTTACCACGAATTCCGCCCGTTGTAAAAACGGAAGTCATGGAGTAACTGATGGCCTTTTGCAATGGCGTAAAACTAGGGTGTGCATCATCTGGCCCACCGAAAGCATCCAGCGGATTATTGTAAAGATGTTTTTTTACATTTTCGAGGTAATCTATGGGGATCAAACAGTCGGAATCAAAGATGATGAAGTAATCTCCTTTTGCTTTTTGGAAACCATAGTTACGAGCGAATCCCTGACCTTCATTGGGTTTTACAAAGTATTTTATGTCGAGTTTTTCCGCGAAGGAAGTTACGATTCCCTTGGCGTCTAAAGTTGAACCATCCTCAATCACTAAAACTTCAAAAGCCATATAGGTTTGTTGGACTAACGTTTCCAGCAATTCTTTAATTTCTTGTGGGCGGTTATAAAGTGGGATGATGATGGAGAAAAACATTGTTATTATTTATCCAATTTATTTTTAAAAACGGGATTACTCTCAAGTAGTCTTTTACTATGATGAACTGTCAAAATATCTATTCTAATTTCGCTTTTAATTCGATAGATAATTCTATAAGTACCTCATTTTATCTCTCTTACATTTTTTCATCCCTCGGCTCATGCACAGGCTTCCCTGTCTTTGGATAAGTTGACAAAACCTCAACTAATTCAAAAAATCTATGGGTTTGAATAGATGCATATTTAAACGAATCTTTCGAGATAAATTCATCAATATTATCAATATCTTTTATTGATTGACGGGTCCAACTTATTTCAACCATTTATCCAGCTCTCTTTTTGCTTCTTCGGTAGTTAAAACTTCATTATTTTCCGATTGGCGCAACCCTGTTTCAATTTTTTGTAACAATAGAATTTTATCAAGGAAATCGTCCATGGTAAAAGAATCAGGCATTTCTTCGATTGTCTTAAAAAGCTTATCTTTTGTAATCATACTCAAATATAACGATTCCAGTTACTTAATACATATACCTCTTATGATTTGTGCAGGTTTAGCCCGCAAATACAGCTATTGTGGTTTAAGTATTGGAAAACGCTGATACAGAACTGAAAATCTTAAGAATAAAATCTGGCTTATCTACATCACACCTATTTGTGAAATGTCTCACTATTATTAGATTTCACAAGAGCGTTTACTTTGTAATTTAATATTCTAACTAACTAACTAACTAACTAACTAACTAACTAACTAACTAACTAACCACCGAACCACCGAACCAACTACCTAAAAAACCTCCTTCTCTATCTGGTAGCTATTTCTACCCGAAGAACTCCTAGCAACCAACTCCGCCACAAAACCAGTTAAAAACAATTGTGAGCCTAAAATCACAGCCACTAAGGCAATGTAAAATAAAGGTTGATCTGTTACTTCCCTT
>JBBSTQ010000355.1:0-4037 GCA_038235745.1 Sphingobacteriales bacterium | reverse complement strand
GTAAATTTTAATTAATTTAGTGCTATTAGCCTGATTTATCATGTGTTTTAAAGTGCTTCGTAATACTTTAAATATACTGATAATCAGGCTATTATAATAATTTTAAACTATTTATTTTACTTTATTTCAACTCTTAATTCGTATTACTAATTATTTGCTTGTTCTTAGCAAAAGAAAGTAATTACAAGCGCAAGATTGGCAGCCTTTGGGTTCCGATGATTTTGGGCAAGTTAGTTATTCAAGTGTATCACACTCTAATATGGCTTTTAATGGAAGTATTGCTTATATTGTATTTAGTGATTATGAAAACGACAATAAAGCAACTGTAAAGAAGCTGAATGCAGCTGGTACAACTTGGGAAGTAGTTGGTAACGAAGCGTTTTCTGTAGGAAAAGCAGATTTTACAAGTATAGCGTTTAATGGTACTACTCCATATGTAGTTTATAAAGACGCAGGTAATAGCTCAAAAATAACAGTAATGAAACTTAATACAAGTGCTACAGCTTGGGAAGTTGTAGGTATTGCAGGGTTTTCATCTTCAGCAGTTGATTACACAAGTATAAATTTTGATAATGGAATACCATACGTTGCATATCAAGATTATGGAGCAAACAACAAGGTAACAGTGCAAAAATTTAATGGTTCAACATGGGAAGCAGTCGGTTTAGCTGGATTTTCCTCAGGAAAAGCTAACTATATAAAATTTGCTTTCGATAATGGGGTTCCTTATGTTGTATATCAAGATGAAAGTATAGGTAGTAAAATAGTAGTAAAAAAATTTAATGATTTAAATTGGGAAACAGTTGGACTAAGTGGGTTTTCAGTTAATAGAGCAAGTTTTACAGATATTGCATTCAATGGTAGTACACCTTATGTTGTTTTTAAAGATAATTACAAATTTGATAAAATAACTGTAATGAAGTATGATGGAACTAGTTGGGTATTAGTAGGATCTGCTGGTTTCTCTACATTTGTAGTAAACTCTACAAGGATTAAATTTAATAATGGAATTCCTTATGTGATTTTTAGTGATGGATATAAAGGTTTTAAAGCTTCTTTAATGAAATTTAACGGTTCAAGTTGGGAGTTTGTTGGTAACGCAGGCTTCTCAAGTGGCCCATCCATTAACCTAAACGTTGTTTTTAATAATGACAAACCTTACGTTGTCTACACTGTCGACGAATCTGTAACAAAAGCTAGGGTTCAGAAATTTGAAGATGGTAATTGGAAATACGTTGAATCGATTGGATTATCAGAGGGATATGCTAATTATTTAAATGTTGTACAAATTAATAATAAGCCTTATGTAGCATATTTAGACGGGGCAAATGGTTGGGAGATGAAAGGTTTTCAGCAGGACCAGGTAATTTTATGGATATTACTGCTGTTAATGACGGAGTGATAGTAGTTTATAATTCTGGTGGAGCATATGCTAAAAAATTCACTTTATCCACCTTACCTGTAAGCCTAAGCTCATTTGAAGCAACCCCAAAAAACCAAAACCAAGTCAGTTTAAACTGGCAAACCGCTTCAGAAACAAATAACAGCTATTTTACAGTTTCAAAAAGCCAAGACGGCAGAACTTTCACACAACTAACCACGGTAAAATCAAAAGGAGATAATGGCGCAAGCTATTCAACCTTAGACTTTAGTCCTTTTGAAGGCACAAGCTATTACAAACTAAGTCAAAGAGATAAAGACGGCAAAAACGAAGAGTTGGGCGTAAGAACGGTAAAAATGCCAACCTTAAAAGACGCAGGTTTATCGGTTTATCCAAACCCAGTAAGCAACGGCATCATCAACGTACAAGCAGAAAACTTAAACGGTTTGCAAACCATAGAAATCTACGATTTAGCAGGTAAAAAACTTGCGTCTAACAAACTAGATTTTGTAAGTGGCAAAGCAACTTACAAAGTTGGTTCTTTTGCAAAAGGGGTTTATATTCTTAAAATTGGAGATCAAAAAGTGAAGATTGTTGTTGAGTGATTTAGTGAGATAGGATTTTAGAAAAGCCTCGTAACCTTGTTGCGGGGCTTTTTTGGTTATAATTCAAATCAAATTTGTGAAGTGAAATTTTATAAAAAATCCGAAAGTTAGTAACTTCCGATATGGTTAAAAAACATTAAGTTTGACTTTCAACATAGAGAATAATGGGTGCAAAAGCCACAACGGTAGAAGAGCAAATTGCTTTATTAGAAAGTAGGGGAATGGAAATAGACATATCTGTTGCCAAAGCAAAAGAAATTCTGTTAGACATCGGGTATTATCGCCTTGGCTTTTACTGGAATTGTTTCGAATGCGACTATGCACATAATTTTGCCAAGGAAACAAAGTTTTCAGATGTAGTTGCGCTATATTATTTGGATGTTGACCTCCGTGAGCTACTGCTGAAATATATTTACCGCATCGAAGTCCATTTCAGAACGCAAATAGTTTATCAAGTCTCAAATAAATACAGAAGTTCTCCAACCTGGTTTATAGACAATAAGGTCGTGTCAAATGAATACATCGCTGACTTCGATAAATTTTATTCTAGGGAATTTAAACGTAATAATAAGCCGATTGATAAGCATCACAAGAAATACATTAACGATAAATACGCCCCAGCATGGAAAACGATTTGAGTTTATGACATTTGGTGGGTGTTTAAAGTTGTTTAGATCCGTTAAAGATATAGCAGTAAAAGAAAAAATAGCGAACGCCTATAAGTTAAGAAGCTTAGGCGTTTTTGATAATTTTATTCAATCCGTTGTATATGTCAGGAATATGTGTTCTCATGGTGGTGTATTGTATGACTTAACACAACCTAAAGGTATAAGTAAAATCCCTAGTGATAAATATTTGTTTAATAACCGGCAATCATTAGATGCTTCTATCAAGGTAATTAGATACTTGTTGGCTCAAATCTCCGTTAATAGGGAAGTAGAGATGGATAAGAAACTTGCTGATCTTTTTGGTCAATTCAAAAGCAACACTGTCATTAAGAATGTTATTCGTCAGAAAATTAATTATACGCTTTAAGTAATATTCTTGAGAATGTTTGGAATTTATCAACAATGTTTATAAGTTTGTTTCTTCAAGTGCCCCGCTAAACATTTGCTTTAGTTCTGCACTATAAAAAAAGAACATTAAGCTCGGCCATTTGCGTCGGACTTTATTTTTAACAAAAAATTTTTCCAGGTTTTGAAATCTACGATTTAGCAGGTAAAAAACTTGCGTCTAACAAACTAGATTTTGCGAACGGCAAAGCAACTTACAAAGTTGGTTCTTTTGCAAAAGGAGTTTATATTCTTAAAATTGGCGATCAAAAAGTAAAGATTGTTGTTGAGTAATCTAGAAAAACAGAAATTTAGAAAAGCCTCGTAACATAATTACTGGGCTTTTTGGTTTCCGACTAAATCCCATACTTCCCAAACTTCTTCCTAAAAAAACTCTCTTTCCTATCCGTCACATCCTTTAAAGTTTCATCCTCATGAATATCGGCATCAGCCAGCTTAGGTACACCAATCCGTTGCGAACTATAAATACCAGAGTGTCCACTAAAAAAGTAAGCCGTAAAGCAGGCAATCGCAAAAAATAAAACATAATGCCCACCAAAAAGCTCTACACCCATAAAAGTACAAGCTAAAGGCGTATTGGTAGCGCCAGCAAAAACTGCGATGAAACCTAAAGCGGCAAATAAACTGATGGGTGCATCCATTAAAGTGGCTAGGCTATTCCCTAAGGTGGCGCCAATGTAAAATAAAGGAGTTACTTCGCCACCCTTAAAGCCAGTCCCCAAGGTTACGGTGGTAAAAACGGTTTTCCATAACCAACTAAACATATCCGCTCCGCCAGCTTTAAAAGCAGAAACAATGGTTATTGCGCCTTGGTATTCAGCGTTGATTCCCAAACTCAAATAATCGGGTTTACCGACTAAAAAAGTCAACAATATAATTGCCACACCGCCAAAAAACGGAATTAACCAAGTAGTTTCAAAAATGCTGGTAAAAATAGATTTGATTCGATAAACCAACGTTGCAAAAAGATAGCTTACC
>JBBSTQ010000354.1:0-4055 GCA_038235745.1 Sphingobacteriales bacterium | reverse complement strand
CGCTGGTCCATCTCTATACACAAAGAATTAAGCGTGTTGATTACTTTTTTGGTATCGGTTATAATCGCATCGTCTTCACCCGGAAGCTTCGCTAAAAAGTGGCGTTCAATTTTTTTGAAGAGTGAAAGTTCTACCTTTTTTGGATCCACCAATACAAATTTCAATTGCGATGGATGCTTTTTATAGAGCAAAGAAATCAAGATGGCATTTATCCCTACAGATTTACCCTGACCAGTTGCACCAGCCACTAACATGTGAGGCATTTTTGCCAAATCGGCAATAAAAACCTCGTTAGATATGGTTTTACCCAAAGCGATAGGCAAATCCATTGTGGTGTTCTGGAATTTTTCTGTAGCGATAATAGATCGCATAGAAACCATTTCTGGGTGCGAATTTGGCACTTCAATACCGATAGTTCCTTTACCCGGCATTGGCGCAATAATCCTGATTCCTAAGGCAGCCAAACTCAAAGCGATATCATCCTCTAAGTTTTTGATTTTGGAAATTCTAACACCCGGAGCGGGAATAATTTCATAAAGCGTTACCGTCGGGCCAATCGTAGCTTTTATCTTATCAATATCGATATTATAATTGCTCAGCGTTTCAACAATTTTATTTTTGTTGTTTTCTAATTCAGTAGTATCTACAGTTATTTTAGCAGATCCGTATTGCTCTAAAAGCTCTAAAGTTGGGTTTTTGTAAGATGCTAAATCCAAAGTTGGGTCGTACGCACCAAATTGATCCACCAAGTTCTCAGACTTTATCTCATCCTCAGATTTTTCAATACTCAACGCCAATTCTGCGGGCTTAATAATCTCCAATTCTTTCTCCTCAGTTTTTGGAACATCGACTACAACTGGCTTTTTAACATCATCAAAACCATCGTTTTCTAAGGTGTTGGTTACTTCAAAATCGCTTACCAAAGGTTTTGGTGTAACTTTAGGAGGCAATGGATTGTTTGCAACTACCGGACGCTTAAGCTCTTCTCTTGATACTGCCGTGTAATCTTGAACGTCTAAATCATCTTCCTCCTCAATATCACTATCCTCGGCTAAACCATCAAAACCGCCATCGATATTATCATCGCTGATAGGCTTAGCACTTCTCTCTGGTAAACTAAACTCAATATTGTAAGCCATTACCAAACATGCCAACCCTGCAAAAATCAAAATTCCGCCGACTCCTGTTCTACCGATTTGCACTTCTAACAACAGGTTTGAATAATAACCAAACTCCCCTTCCAAATAGTGCGGATAATCTGCAATAAACGCGTGAAAAAAAGCTAAAGTGATGGAGCTAAAAACGAGCAGAAAATAACAGTAAGCCAAGGTTTTAGGGATAGACAAAAGCTTGACTTTGAACAATAAACGGTAACCTAAAATGATAAAGATAAAAACGAAAATAAAGGATGCGATACCAAACCATTCATACATAAACTGGTGCGAAAGCAAAGCGCCCAGCTTACCAGCCCAGTTTTGAATATTTGGATTTAAAACACCGTTAGATTGCAGTTCGGCACTGGTTTTAAAGAAATTGCTCCACCCTCCGTTGGCATCAATCACATAACTTTGATCGTCTTGCCAAGTAAAAATGTAAGACGTAAAACATACCATAAGGTACAACGCCAACAACAGCAAAAACAGCCCACTAATTTTAATGAACCTATCGTTATTGAAGTTGAGTTTTGGAAAACTGTTTCCTGAAATTCCTTTTTCAGATTTTTTTTTGAAAGGCTCGGCACCTTCCTCTTCCTGTGCTCTAAAAGTATTTGTTCTAAATTGATTTCCTTTTGCGGGCATTCTGTTATTTTATTTTCACAACAAATATAATTATTGATTAGCGACTTACTAATTTAATCTCGATTTATAAGAATCTACTACGAAACTGGGGTCATTAAGCGAAAAACTGTTTTTTTGTAAATGTGACAAATATTTCTTTGAGTTGTATTTTATTTATATCATTACTGCTTATATAGAATTATGCAACAAACTTTACTAGAAGAGTTACTCATTAACAATGATACTGAAGCGATAAAAGCTTTGTTGCAACAACATCTAGCGCTTGCCACAGAAACGACAAGTCATTCGGTTTCGCCCTTGATGCTATCTTGTTTTTTTAATAAGCCGCAAGTTACCAGCGTTCTGCTGAATTTCGTGAAGGAGCTTTCTTTTTTTGAAGCAGCTTCTGTCGGTAAGTTCGACGAGGTAGCGCACCAGATTTATCAAAATCCAGATGGCATCAATAAATATTCTGAAGATGGTTTTACCGCTTTAGGACTTGCTTGTTATTTTGGAAAAGAGGAAGTAGCAAGATACCTAGTTTTAAAAGGTGCTGATATTAATTTACCCTCGCAAAATGGCTTCAACGTATTTCCGCTACATTCTGCAGTTGCGGGTAATTTTAGTGGCATTAGCAAAATGCTAATTGAAAACGGCGCCGAAGTTAACGTGATCCAAAACTCAGGTTTAACCCCGCTACATTCAGCAGCTCAAAATGGCAATATCGAACTCATTATATTATTGTTAGAAAAAGGTGCGAAGGTTAATATACGGATGGAAGGCGGCAAACTAGCATCAGATTTGGCCAAAGAAAAAGGTTATACCGAAATTGCGGAAATATTGAGCTAAGCCAGATTTAATCTCCAAGCTTAACTTCTAAAATGTGCCACAGTTTTATGCCATTTATGTGTATATGTTGGGTCTAACATTAACCAGATAGAAACATAGATTTATACCTACTGACAGCGAATACGTTCGACTCACATAACGTTCCGCTTTGCAGAACACATACTCTGTTTCCTGTTTTCTCCTTAAAAAACCTAGGTGTCTTTATGTTAAAAAAAACAGCATTAGCCTATTCGTTAATCGCAATTGATTTTAAGTTTTAAACGTTTTCAACAAAATTCAGAAAAGGTCTTTAACCTCAAAAAACAACTCGCATAAACTCCAAATCAGCACAGTTATTTTTGAAATCGAGAAGAAAACAAGATATTGATAGATTGATTTTTGTTTCGGAGGAAATCGATTAAACCCCAACAGGTTTTAATGGCCTGCTGGGAGTTCATTTTTTTAAAAAGATGACTATTCCTCCGAATAAACGTGGCGGATATCCGGACGTAAATTATAAGCAGACGCCATCACTTCGCCATAAGCACCAGCAGTTCGCAAAGCGATTAAATCTCCTCTTTTAGTTTCTGGCATTAAGACATCTTTTCCAAAACAATCTGACGATTCGCAAATCGGGCCTACAACATCGTAAGAAATAATTGAAGGTTGAAAGTTCAAAGTTGAGGAGTCAAGATCTTTTAACTTTTGACTTTCTACTTTTAACTTAGAGATGTTCTCAATTTTATGGAAAGCTTGGTACAAAGCCGGACGCATCAATTCCGTCATCCCTGCATCCAAAATAACGAAATTCTTTTTGATTCCATTTTTTATGTATAGAACTTTGGAAACCAAACTACTGCATTGTGCAACTAAAGCCCTACCTAACTCAAAATGAACTTCTTGATGTGGCTTCACCGTTAAAAAATCAGCAAATATTTTAAAGTATTCTTTAAAGTTGGATACTGGGTTTTCATCTGGGTTTTGGTAATCCACGCCCAAACCGCCGCCAACATTCAACACCTTAACTGGCATGCCGCGTTCCTCAAACCATGTCTGCATTTCATTCACTTTTATACATAAACTTTTAAAAACGTTCATGTCTAAAATTTGCGAGCCTACGTGAAAGTGAATGCCTAAAAAGCTGAGATGATCACAAGTTTTTAAAGTTGAAGCCACGGTTGGTAAATCCCAAGAATTAATCCCGAACTTGTTTTCGTCTAAACCAGTCGTGATGTAATGATGCGTATGTGCATCCACATTGGGGTTAATTCTTATGGCAACTTTCGCAACTTTCCCTTTGGCTTTTGCCAGCTCGTTAATTACTTCCAGCTCCTGAATAGATTCCACATTAAAAGCAAAAATATCTTGGTCTAAGGCATAATTTATTTCGCTGTCTGATTTTCCGACACCTGCAAAAACAATTTTTGTTGGCGCAAAACCAGACTCGAT
>JBBSTQ010000353.1:0-4061 GCA_038235745.1 Sphingobacteriales bacterium | reverse complement strand
TCATTCAAAATTTTCCCTACAACGCTTGTTTCAAACCCTCAAACTTTTTAACGCTCAACCTAGAACTTATAAAAGATGCGATGAAGGAAATTACCAAAACGGTCACGAAAACTAGTAGAAAATCCGAAAGTTTTACATCCATTGGGTAAGCGTTAACCACCATATTTCCCTGCGCCATGGTAATAAAGCCCCATTTCATTTGCGCTAAAGAGAACAAACCACCTAACACTAATCCTAAAATGCAGCCCACAAAAGAAATCATCAATCCCTCGAATAAAAAAATCTGACGAATCATCTTTTTCCCCGCTCCCAAACTGTTGAGCACCGCAATATCTTTTTGTTTATCGATGACCAGCATCGTTAAAGAACCCACGATATTAAAGGTTGCAATTACCAAAACGAACGACAAAATAAGATAGACCGCCCATTTCTCTGAATTTAAAATTTTATACAGCAGTGCGTTTTGCTGAATGCGGTCCTTTACCACAAAGTCATCGCCCAACTTTTGCTGGAGCGAATTCATTACCGCACCTGAACGTGTGCTATCCTGTAAAATCACTTCGGCCGCAGAGATCGCAATGGGCTCGGCAAGTAACTCTCGAGCAGTTGCCATCGGGATAATAATGGAATTATCAGATTCTTGATTGGATTCAAAAACACCAACCGGCGAAACGTATCGACTTACAAATTCATCCGTAGGGCTAAAACCACCAGAAGTACTGCGGTTTGGCGAGTAAATTTCTAAAACCGTTAAAGGGCTGTTTATATTTATACCCAACGTGTACTGCACCGTTGAACCTACCACGGCCAAAGGTTGCTGCTTATCGCCGAGTTGGAGCTTACCTTGTACAATGCTGGACTGAAACTTTTCATTATCTAAAAAAGAAGAGCTAACACCCTTAATTTGTCCTATGAATTGCTGATCCGCATACCGTAGTAATGCTTTTTCTTCCAGAACTTCAGTGTACAGCCTCACATCTTTACTTATCTGAAAATTTAAAAGCACCGTATTTTTAGGGTCGAATGTTTTTCCACCTGTAGGCTCTATCCGTAAATCGGGAGTAACGGTGTTGGATAAGGAAACCACCAATTTTTCGAGTCCGTTAAATGCGGACAGAATAACCACCAACGCAGCGCTTCCCACAAAAACACCCAGCATAGAAATACCCGAGATGATATTTATAGCATTAGTGGATTTCTTAGAAAAAAGATATCGCTTGGCAATGTAATAAGCTGTGTTCAATGTTTAGCGATTAAAAAACGGATTATTCAATTTCTCAAAACCGATGGTGGTATGCGGTCCATGTCCTGGATAAACCTCTACATCTTCCGGCAAAGTGAACAACTGACTTTTGATACTTTCGAGTAAAAGCGAATGGTTACCGCCGGGTAAATCTGTACGCCCAATGCTTCCCCTAAACAACGCATCGCCACCGATAATAAATTTATCTGCTTTGCTATAAAAACATAAGTGTGCTGGCGAGTGGCCTGGAACAAAAAGCAGTTCCAATACTTCGCCACCCAAAGTAATTTGTCCACTTTCCGGTAAATAGGTTTCTGGTTCTGGCGAAAGCTGGTAGTCAAAACCCTGCTGAGGCGCATAAGAAGGAATCGACTGTAAAACAATCAATTCGCCTTTGTTGAATTGAGGTTTTAAACCATATTGATCAAAAACAAATTTGTTGCCCAACACATGGTCAATATGGCAATGCGTGTTCAGCAAAAGTTCGGGCTTTAAGCCATTTTCTTTGATGAAGTTCACCACTGCATTTTGCTCAGCAGCGGTATACATTCCCGGATCTACAATGGCACAGTTGCCATTTTCCGTATAAAGGATATAAGTGTTTTCCTGATAAGGATTATTTTCAAAGACTTTAAATTTCATTATTTCTGGTTTATCCAACTTGCCAAGTCATCAATTAAAGTTTGATCTACGTTAAGTGGTTTTGAATACTGACTGCTGTCTCCTTTTTCACTTACAAAAGCAAGCAAATGGTTTAGCATTGGGTAAAGTTTGGCATCAACACCGGGCTTACCTTTCAACCCTTTTTGCCAAAGGTCAAAATCTAATGTAGTGACCTGAAAATCGTTTCCTCCTTGAAGGATAAAAATCCGCTGATTTAGGTTTTTTGCAGTGGCTACTTGATCCATCGCATTCAAATCTGACCAATAAGAAATTGGTAAACCTAAATAAACTGAATCTTGATTTAAGGTTTTAGCGTTAAAAGCTTTACTATCGTTAAGCGATTTTATAGCTGCTGTTAACGCCGTTGCATTCGCTTTTTTTGCGCTATCAGTTTGCATGGCGTTAAAATATTTATTCTGTTCTATACTAATATCCTGCAACTTTCTGGCCGGTGTGGCTGCTAAAATCAATCCTTTAATTGATGGATCTAATGTTGCTATTCTTGGCGCCAGCATACCACCCAAACTATGCCCGAAAACGTAAATCTTATTAGGATTGGCCTGTGAAACAGTTTTAGCGAAATTGATGACAGCTAAAGCATCATCCAAAACTTCTTCCTTCACGGTAAAAGCGCCAACAAAATCATTAGGAAAAAGCAATGTCCGTTTTACATATCTTAACGATGCAATCCCTTGGCTAGCCAAACCCAAGGCAACATCTTTAAAAGGTTTATTTGGACCTATACTCTCATCCATATCTGCTGGACCGCTACCGTGTACAAAAATAACAATTGGGCAGTTTAAACTGTCTTTAGGTAGTGTAAGCATTGCCGGCAAATCAAATTTTCCTGACTTTATAGTCACTAACTTTTGTGTATAAGAAGCCGTGTCTGCATAACTAGGGATTTTATACGCGTTATCCGGACTTTTAGGAAGTAAGAAAATACCTGCTATTCTATTGTCCTTGTTAAACGTAAGCTGAAAAGGCTGGTTGTCTTTAGCAAACTTTAGATTTAGGATAACGAGTTGGAAATCATCTTTTATTTTGTTTTGTACACCGTCTATCGATTGGAACGCACCCAAATTCGCTTTCATCTGTGTCCACAAACCTTTTAAAGCATCTGGTTTAATTTTATCCTGAACTGTTGGATCAAACAATTTATGAGCGTTTTCATAGTTCCCCGAATCTAGCTGAGCGAAAAAGCCCTCTGCGATATTAATATTCTGAAAAATCGCCTGCGCTTTCACTGCGATGCTTGATCCTGTTAAAAAAAGGATTATTATTAGTTTTCTCATTTATAATTGGTTTTCCACTTCAAGGTTTTGATCATACGGTCAATATCAGTTCTTATGAACTTTACAACTGGCTGTATGGAGTCTGGCTGTGGTTTTTCGTTAAAATATAAAGCTGCCCGTAAAAAGTTTTTGGTGCTATCTGTCAAAAAAAACTGGGCAGATGATGCTGTATTTCCGTCTATCGTGTAAAAAACGCCGTAAACATTGTTATTGTTGCCCTCAATTAAGCCTTCATCAATTCCGGTGGCTTTAACAGTGTGTTTAAAAGCCAACTTTCTGGAGTCTTCCACCAGTTCATTAAACTCTTTTTGGGAATTAAATTTGTAATAACTGATGTGCAAACGAGCATTAAATTGCGGAAACGTGAGGTTGTACCAATTTGGGCGGTTTCCATCTGCACTGTCCAAATACATTTTGGCATATTTTGGAAACTCAAAGGTATAGTTTGCATTGCTATCAAAACTTTGGTATTCTTTCTTCGGGAATTCCAGCCTAAAATAGCCACGAGGTTTCGGGGAGTAATCTGCAGTTTGTGTGCAGGCAGTGCCAAATAGCATAATTAAAACAAAATAAACTACGAATTTCATCAGGTGTTGAAGTTATAAATTTCTAATGATTTATTGGTTGTGGGGAGGGGATTATTTGGGATAGGTTTATAAATCAAATTGAATTTAGCTGATTTCCAATCTAAAACATGTTGATATAATTTTGTTTTGGGCGTTTATACACGCTATTCGTTCATACTGCACAGGCATTAGCCACAAAGCCTGTATCCACTGCTATCGTTAACGCTCAATATTAGTAACAAAATAATCTACTAAAGAAATTTAGACCTAATTCCATGGTCTGTGTCCTCACAG
>JBBSTQ010000352.1:0-4078 GCA_038235745.1 Sphingobacteriales bacterium | reverse complement strand
TTTAAAACCCCACAATTACCCGCCATCAAATTAGGAGCTAAAAATCTGAACACTTGCCAAAATGGGAAGTTCCAAGGCATAACTGCTAAAATAACACCCAGAGGCTGATAGGTAACATAGCTTTTAGAAGCTTTAGTTTCAACAACTTTATCTTTCAAAAACTCTTCTGTGTTTTCGGCATAGTATTCACAAACGGTAGCGCATTTTTCAATTTCAGATACGCTTTCTTTCAGCACTTTGCCCATCTCCAAAGTCATTATTTTTGCCAATTCTGCTTTCCTTGATTTTAGCAAGTCAGCCAACTTTAACATTAATTTTGCCCTTTCAGCAAAATTGATTTTTCTCCAAATTTTCCAAGCGTTTGCAGTTGCATTGATTTTATCATTCACTTCTTCAGCAGAAAGCTCGCTATAAGCTTCAATGAGTTCTCCGTTTGCAGGGTTTATGCTTTTAATTGTCATGTTTTATTGATTTGATTACAAATACCGACCCTTTTTTAGTAATTGAGTTTTATATTTGTTAAATATGATAATAAAAAGAAGGATACAACTAGCATACCGAAAAGCAGATTTTGGAGCGATAATTAGAGAGACTACCTTCATCCTGTTAGGCATAACCTCCGCAGCTTTCGGACTTAAAAGTTTTTTGCTGCCCAATAATTTTTTGGATGGTGGCGCAATGGGAATTTCGCTATTGTTGAATATTAAAACAGGCTTGGGACTAGGGTTGTTGGTGGTTTTGGTCAATATTCCCTTTGTGCTGCTAGGGCTAAAGCAAATCTCTAAAGCCTTTGCAGTTAAAACAATTTTGGCAATTGGTGGATTGGCGCTGATGCTCTCCTTTGATTTTTTTCCGATTGTTACTACTGATAAATTACTGATTGCCGTTTTTGGTGGTTTCTTTTTAGGAGCAGGCATTGGTTTAAGCATTAGGGGAGGAGCAGTGATTGACGGTACGGAGGTTTTAGCATTGTTTATTTCTAAAAACGTAAGCTTAAGCGTAGGCGATATTATTTTGCTGTTCAATATCATGATTTTTGGTGTAGCGGCCTGGATGATCAATATTGAAACTGCACTGTATGCGATACTGACTTATTTATCTGCATCAAAAACAATTGATTTCATCATCCACGGGGTCGAAGAGTACATCGGTGTAACCATCATCTCTTCCCAAAACGAACAAATAAGGCAGGCAATCACAAAGATTTTAGGTCGGGCAGTTACTATTTATAAAGGGGAAAGAGGTTATGTAAAAAACCTGTCTCCAGAGGAAATTGACATTAAAATTGTGTTTACTGTTGTGACTAGACTAGAGGTTACTAAGCTAAGAAACGTGGTTAAAAATATTGATAAACAAGCTTTTATTGTGATGCACACCGTGGATGATACTTATGGCGGGATGGTTAAGCAGAGGCCGTTGCATAGTTAGTTTTAGTTCACTGGTCATTAGTGGATGGAGTTCATTAGGAACTTTGTTTTGTGGCGAGGGAATTTTTACTAGTGCAATGAGTAATCATAAATTGAGTAAAGATATCGGTAATTGTAAATATATTTAAGTTACCTGTAATTGCCCCGAAAGAAACTCACACATAGATGAAAGTTTTTAAAAGAACTGTTTATTTGTTATACTTCAAATATGAAAATCTCATTCACTTCACGTGAAGCATATGAAATTAAACCTGAAATTATCGACATAAAAATTAGGGCTTACCTAAAGTTACGGCAATATTCTATTACGGAAATATGCGGAAATAAAATCAGGTTTACAGACAAAAAAGAATCAAAAAACAGACCTGAATATTATACTCGGATAGGCGAAGGGCAAATTGAAATTATACCGGAAAAAGATAAAACTTTATTGAAACTTAATTATAAAATCAAAATCGACCTAGATTATACAGTAGTATTTATTGTAATAGCTGTTGCATTATTTTTGGCAACAAATTATTCGATATTTTTACCTATATTTTTCTTATTAAATTCTGTTTATAAAATTCTTTACCTTAAATATTACTTCTTGGACAAAATAATAACTAATCCCAGACATCCTGACAATCTTTTATGTTATTAAAAAAACCGAAGCAATAGTATTCTTAAAAATTATAATAAATGGAAAAGGCAACTACAGGTAACAGCAAATTTGTGTAAAAATTTCTGGCGGTGGTTCAAATCAGGTTTTTCGTTAATTATTTAGTTTAGTGCGGTACGACAATGGTTCTGCAAGCAATGCCATTTCTGCACAAATTAGCAAAACGTTGACGGAAGACGAAAAAATTAAGGTTAGAAATGCGTATCCAATAACTGGATGCAACAATCTTACGTAATTGTTTTTGAAAATTTTAATAGCCATACACTTACATACTCATGCATCTACAAAAAATCACAGTTTTCGAGAGAAATATCGTTCTGCAGTTTATGTTTTTGATGGGAATTTAAAAGAATGCTCAAATTTGATTTCTGAATGTCAAACGACTTTCGATGAAAAAATCATAACAGTTGTATTACCGTTCAAAAACTTTAAATCGAATACAGAAGAGCAACATAATTATTATCAAAAAAATAAAGAAGGTGGTTTTTGTGAAAGATACATATCCCCAAAATTGAAGATAATTGAAGCTGAATTTGTAGAGTATTACACTCAAATTTAGATACGTGGTTTATATTTTTTCAAATACTTTCTAAAGCTACAATACCGGAAACACCTATAGCTTTTTCTTAAGATTAATTACAGGAAGAAGATTTGAGACTTAGTTATGTCAAACTTGATTCAATAAATTACCGTTACACTCAAAATGGCAAAACAATTGTTGAACTACGTTTATTATAGTAAAAACAATTAGAACAAACGCTGGATTCAGCATAAATTTAAAAAAATGGAAAATTATAAAAAAGCATATATAGCTGGTGGTTGTTTTTGGGGAATGGAAGATTTATTTAGGGTGCGTTCAGGAATAATTGACACAGAAGTAGGATATACCGGCGGTGAAAATGATAACCCAACTTATAGAAATCATCCCGGGCATGCAGAAGGAATTGAATTAACCTATGACCCATCAAAAACCAATTTTAGAGAAATTTTAGATTATTTTTATAGAATACATAACCCGACTACAACTGACCAACAGGGTAATGATAGAGGTTCAAGTTATCGTTCTGCAATTTTCATCCAAAATGAAGATGAAAAGAAAACCGCTGAAGAAGTTATTGAGATAATAAATAATTCTGGAAAATGGGAAGGTAAAATAGTCACTACATTAGAACCGTTCAATAAATTTTGGCCTGCCGAGCCCGAACATCAAGACTATTTGGAAAGAATTCCTAACGGCTATACTTGCCATTTTGAGCGTTTTGGAACGTTTTTATAGTAAGGTAAAGTTGGATATGGAATTAGTAAACTTGAACATAAGCGTTGAGAAATACCATTGGTTGTACTAACGAAATTATCCATCTGCAGACAACTGCCAAACAAAAAAGCCCCAATTAAGGGGCTTTTATCTTATGAGACTGTCCAGTTAATTCTCCTGCTTATTAAAGCTGTCCAGAAGTTTATCCTGCCTCCAATACTAATTCAAAGATAGGAAAATTTATCTCTCCAAAACCGCCAAAACTCTCTCCACATCCTCAGGGCTATCAATAGCCAAACTTTCTTTTTCTGTGATGGCAACCTTTATTCTGCAACCATTTTCAATCCATCGCAGTTGTTCTAATTTTTCAGAAGATTCTAAGCTCCCCACATCCATGCTTGCTATTATGCCCAGCGTAGTGGTTCTGTAGCCGTAAATTCCGATATGCTTGTAGAAAGTATGGTGTTTTAGATAATCTTCTGACGCAACATCTTTCAAATACGGAATTACCTGCCGACTAAAGTAAATCGCTTCTGACCGATTGTTAATGATCACTTTTGGGGTGTTGTAATTAAACAGCTCCTCTTGCTTGTCTATTTTTTTTACAAGCGTTGCTAAATCGGTTGAAATATCGTTAAAGCAACTGGCCAATAAATTAATCTGTTTCGGGTCAATTAACGGTTCGTCGCCTTGTATGTTGATAATTGCATCGTAACCAATCAGCTTTTTGCAAAC
>JBBSTQ010000351.1:0-4098 GCA_038235745.1 Sphingobacteriales bacterium | reverse complement strand
TCGATACCAGATTACAGCGTTACCCCGTTTGCTGGAAATGATCCAAAAGTCAAAACTAAAATCGCGAGTGAAATCGACATTTATAATCAAATAGGGAAAGGTGAAACCGCTAAACTTGGCGCAAATTATTTAGATATTACCCCAATTTCTAGAGATGCTCAAACTAACCCTGCTTTAATCGCGAATGACGGTTTACATCCATCAGCAACGATGTATAAAGAGTGGGTTAAGCTGTTAGCTCCATTGGTGGTAGACAAGCTAAAGTAAACGGTTATAGCTTGGACAATTTATTGAGAGATATTACGCTGAAAGTTTCTTAGTTAAGCAAATTTACCTCAGCGCTACTGTATCATAAAAATGGCTTCCCTTATATATATATTTAATGTTTGAGAGTTATGGCATTGCTATAAGTTGAGATTATGATTTCGACTTTAACTATAAAGGTATATTTACAGTGTGCGGTCAATAAGCACCAAAGTCAAAAATAAACCGTTAAATAACGTTAATATTTAGGTTTTGAATAAAAGATAGATAAATTTGCAAATTATTATAAAAATGAAGAATGCCTTATATATTTTATTGATTATTGTTTTGGCGATTGGCGCCTGTAAAAAAGACAAACCCTTTGACCAAGAAGCGCAGTTCGGTAGAGACACCGTTATCATAAAAAAATTTATTGCGGACAATAATATTCCCGCTGTAAAAGATGCGAGCGGGCTTTATTACCAAATTATTGCGCCAGGAACAGGAGATGTAAAGCCTAATGATAATTCTCTAATTACAATTAAATACAAAGGAAGGCTTTTAAATGGAGAAGTGTTTGACCAAAACGAATCTATTGAATTTCGTTTGGGAGGGCTAATAGCAGGCTGGAGGATTGGAATACCGAAAATTAGAGCTGGCGGCAAAATTAGATTGCTTATTCCTAGTGGTTATGCTTATGGTAACAGGCCTGCCGGTAAAATTCCTGCAAATTCCGTTTTAGATTTTGACATCGAATTAAAAGAAGTAAAATAAATGATAAAGAAATATTTAAGTTTAGCCATTTTGGCGATACTTGCTTTAAACGCTTGCAAAAAAGAAACTAGGTCTCTTGCGCAGATTGAAGATGAGACCATAACTGTTTATTTGAAATCAGGCAATTTAACTGGATTCACAAAAGACACATCAGGGTTTTACTACAAAATAGTAAATGTAGGCACTGGCGATGCTGTAGATTATCCGGATTTTGTAGGTATCTCACAAACCACTACATCCATTAATAAAAGTGCGAGTTACGAAATTTCTAAATACAATCCGAGATTTGATTTTTTGGGCTATATAAAGCCAATTTCTTGGAGAGAAAGTCTAAGGAAAATCAAAAAAGGTGGAGAAGTACGTGTAATTACACCGTCTTATCTTGCTTTTGGTAAAGATGGTTCTGGAACCACCATTCCAGGTAACGCAATTTTAGATACTAAGCTGAGTTTAGTAAACGACATTGATCGAATAGCTTATGATGATGCATTGATTACATCTTACATCAGAGAAAAAGGGATTACTGCGACAAAAGATGCAAATGGTATTTATTATCAGATAGTGACACCAGGTGCCGGAACAGCGATAACCTCTCCAAGTGCAAGTATTAAGGCGGCATACACCGGAAAATTATTGACTGGTTTTGTTTTTGATCAAGCGACTACGAAGTCGCCAGCTACTTTTGTTCTTAGCAATACTATTGAAGGATGGATAAAAACGATACCGTTGATTAAAGCCGGTGGAAAAATTAAACTTTATATACCTTCTAGATTTGCATACGGGCCTAATCCACCGCCTAATTCTCCAATACCGAAAGATGCTAATCTAGAGTTTGAGGTTGAATTGTTTGAAGTAACTAATTAGTCTACAATAGAAATTGCTCATAAAAGCAACCTTTTAGGTTGCTTTTACTTTTTTAGCGCATTTTTATAGGTTTCCAAACAACGTTCTCTGGCTTCTTTGTGGTCAACAATTGGTTTGGGATATTTGAACGGGTCATTAAACTCGGGAATCCATTGCTTGATATATTTTAAATCTTTATCAAACTTTTTGATCTGTTCACTTGGGTTAAATATCCTAAAATAAGGCGCAGCATCAACTCCGCAACCTGCAGCCCATTGCCAACCACCAACGTTACTGGATAGCTCGTAGTCTAAAAGCTTCTCGGCAAAATAATGTTCGCCCCAGCGCCAATCAATCAGCAAATGTTTAGTTAAAAAACTAGCGACAACCATACGCACTCGGTTGTGCATAAAGCCAGTTTCATTCAATTGGCGCATTCCAGCATCCACCATTGGGTAGCCAGTTTTGCCCTCGCACCAAGCTTTAAATTCTTTCTCGTTGTTTCGCCACGGAATTTGATCATACTCTTTTCTAAAAGAATCTTTTGCCGAATGCGGAAAATGATACAAAATAGTAAAATAGAAATCACGCCAGATTAACTCGCTCAACCAAACTGGGCTGTCTACTTCCAATGCTGTTGTAACGAGCTCACGGATGCTTACTGTGCCAAATCTTAGGTGTAAGCTAATTCTGGATGTTGCGTCTAAAGCTGGGAAGTTTCGCTCTTCGCCGTAATTATCTAATGCAGATTTATACTTTTTATCTGGAAATTCGATTTTGCGTTTTTCGAACCCTAAGTCTTTTAAAGATGGAGCGTCTAATTTTCCAATTTCTAAAAAATTACGACAGTATTTTCTGTTCGGATAAGCCTTATGATAAAAAGGTTTAAACTTGGCTAACCATTTATTTTTATAAGGAGTAAAAACCACATAAGGATCTCCATCGTCCTTTAAAACTTCGTCTTTTTCAAAGATGCACTGATCTTTGTAGGTTTTAAAACTGATGCCCTGTTGTTTAAAAAATTTGCTTAAGTCAGCATCTCTTTTTATAGCATAAGGCTCGTAATCGTGGTTGGTGTAAACTTCCGCGACAGCGTAATCCTTTATTAACTTTTGCCAAACCTCAAACGGTTTGCCATGTAAAATCAACAGCGAAGATTTATACTTTTCTTCTAACTCCAATTTTATGGCTTCCAATTCTTGATGGATAAAAGTTATTCTAGCATCTGCTTTATCGGCGAGTTTATCTAATATCTCTGTGTCGAAAATAAAAATGGGCAGTACTTTGTTTTCACTTTTGAGAGCATGGTAAAGCGCCGCATTGTCATCCAGCCTTAAGTCTCTTCGAAACCAAAATATTGCGATTTTTTCTTTAATCATAAATATCTTGTAGCGCTTTGTTAATCTCAGGGAAACTGAATTTGAAGCCGGTTTCCTCTACTTTTTGCGTACTCATTTTTGTGCTTCCCAATACTACGGCGCTCATTTCGCCCAAAGCCAATTTTAGTGCAAACGCTGGCACTTTCGGCAACCACAATGGTTTTCGTAATTGTTTAGCTATCGCTTTGGTTAGCGATGCGTTGGTGACAGGGTACGGACTGCACATATTAAATGCTCCGCTGAGCTTCTCGTTCTCGACTCCGTACAAATACATATCGCTTACATCTTCTAAGTGAATCCAGGATATCCATTGTTTTCCGCTACCTAAAGGTGCACCAACGCCATATTTTACGGGTTGAGCAATTTTTTCGAGCGCTCCACTTTCCTTATCTAATATTACTCCGGTTCTAAACTTTACAATCCGTAAGCCTAATTTAGCTCCTTCATCCACCGCATTTTCCCACTCCACACAGCAATGTGCTAAAAAATCTTGAGCAGGTTTATCTTTTTCATACATCAAAGCATCGCCACGGTCACTATAATACCCCGCAGCAGAAGCCGAAACTATAGCTGTTACTTGGTGGTTTTTTTCTTTAAGGAGTTTGTAAATAAGGGCTATAGATTGGGTACGACTGTCAATTAGAACTTTTTTGCGTTCGTCGGTCCAACGTTCGTCGGCAATTCCGGCGCCCGCTAAATGTATAATGGTATCCACACTTTGGATACAGGCTGGGTCAATTTCCTGCTTTTGAATATCCCATTTATAAGTTTTATAAACAGCGCCTGCTTTTGGTTCTCTACTTAGTAAAACCACCTGATGCCCTTTGGTGGTAAGCAGATGACTGAGGTGTTTGCCTAC
>JBBSTQ010000350.1:0-4119 GCA_038235745.1 Sphingobacteriales bacterium | reverse complement strand
TTTTCAGGCTGAGGCCGAGGATTATAGAAGAAATTTAGTGCGAAAAATGAACATGGATTATAGAGATCACTCTAAAACCGGCGAGTTTTACGAATACCGGGCGGGTATTGATTTGTGGCGTTCCTTAAAGGATTTTGAATTTATTTTACCTAATACCTTAGTTACCGTAAAACAATATGTTTATGAAATTTTATCGCTTATTCTCTGGGTATGCTTTTCTGTAATCTTAATCAATTACTTCACTAGTAAACCAGTTAGCTAATTTATGGTACAATTAATATTTAAATATGAATGGCTAAAGTTAAAACGGAATGTAATTACACTGGCTATTGTAGCTTTTACCTTTGTTTTAGGTTTATATGCCATTTATTATGGTTATACAGAAATTGAAAAACAAAAGCAAACCATAGAAACAGTTAAGGCGAGCCAAAAAGCGCAGTTAAAAAAAATTAGCGATGGGTTTTTAGCCGACACCACAACCACGGAAGGGGAAAAGCAATGGCGATTATCCGCTATTCCAGGCGTAGGTTTGTACAGGCATAAATACGCCGTGTTTTTTAAACCATCTGCTTTGTCTGTGCTTTCATTAGGTCAGCGAGATTTACAGCCTTTTGCGTATCCTTTATCAGGTATGAGTTTGTATTATCAATTGTTCCAAAATGAAATAGCTAATCCCCTAAAATTATTGGTGGGCAATTTTGACTTGGCATTTATTTTCATCTATCTATTTCCTTTGCTCATCATTGTATTTAACTATAATATTTTATCAAAAGAAAAAGATTTGGGGCTGTTGCCACTGCTTAAATCCCAATCAATTGGGATAAAGAAAATAATTACTGTTAGGGTGTTATTTTATTTTATGCTGCTATCAATAATTGGGTTTGCATTAAATATAATAGGTTTTTGTGCCGGTGGTTTTGGAGCTAACTATTACGCTATGTTTTTGTGGTTGCTAACTACACAGCTGTATGTTTTGTTTTGGTTTTCTGTTTTGTTTTTTATAATATCATTTAATAAAAATTCATTGTTAAATGCCACATCGGCTGTTGGTGGATGGTTATTTGTGTTAATACTTTTGCCAGCAATTATTACCATCATTATCTCTATCTCTATGCCATTAAATACCAATGTGCTTTCTGGCATTAGCAGAAGAACAGGTGTTTTTGATGAGGAGTTTGATGAGAATAATATCAAAGTAATTAAAGAATTTATAGCCGTTTATCCAGAATATGGCAAACATCCGAATTTATATACCCAAAATTTATCTGGAAAAGGGTTTGCGGCATTTACAGTTTTAAAGGATGATAAATCAAAGATATTGGTAAAAAACTATCAGAACCAAGTGAGTAGAAGAGATGAGATTGCGCAATATTTTAATGTGATTAATCCTGCGGTAACAACTCAAGGCATATTTGATGCATTGGCACAAACAGATTTATATGCCTTTCAGAATTTTAATAATTCTGTGGTAAGTTATCATCATCAATTGGTTAAATTTTATCATAAAAAACTTTTTAGCAACCAGCAACTTACAGCGTCTGATTTTAATGAAGTCCCTCATTTTAGTATCAACAGCCAAGGGCAAAATGAGATAAAAATCTTCGGCAGACTTATTATCCTCCTACTGAGTGCTATATGCCTATTTTTCGTCGCAAATCTTATCATGAAAAATAAGCTTTAAGCTATTTTAACAATGAGTTTGAGAGAATCTGTACTTCATGATAAACTGTGGAAACTGGTTTATAAAATGTCTTTACCAGGGATATTGAGTATGTTTTTGGTTTCTTTCAACTCGTTTATCGATGCTTTATTTGCAGGTAGAATTATAGGTGGTAATGCTTTAGCCGGTATTTCTTTAAGTATCCCGTTGTTGGTGCTTAATTCTGCAGCGATAGGTTTTATTTCATCAGGAGCAGCCAACGTTTTGAGTAGGGCAATTGGCAATCAAAACAAAACAGTGTTACAGCAAGTGCTAAATTATGTGCTGGTATACGTGGCGCTTGTTTCTTTATTGTTGGGCTTTTTGGGGTTCTTTTTTGCAAGTCCCTTATTGCAATTGATGGGTGCAGAAGGGGGTATTTTGGCAGAGGGCATTTCCTACTACAAGTGGATGATGGTAGGCAGTTTTACCAGTTTTTTGGGCTTAAGTCTTTCGGCGCTTATACGGGCAGAAGGGCAAATGAAATATACCATGCGTATAACTGCGGTGGCGGTAATTATAAACATTATGTTAAATGCCCTATTTATGCTTTATTTAGGTATGGGCGTTAAAGGATCTGCATTGGCAACAGTTGCGGCAATGGGCGTGTATGCTATACTTTGTTTAAGCCATTTTAAAGCTGGTAAAAGCGTTGCGAAATTTAATATTTCTGGTTTTCAGTACCATCATTCCATTATTTTGGAGATCACATCTATAGGTGTTTCTGCTTTAATGATGCAATTGAGTGGTTTTTTAAGGCAAGTTTTGTTATTTAAAACAGTTACTTGGTATAGCTCAAATACCGAAGTGGCCTTTTTTTCTGCGGTGTTCAGAATTTTCTCTTTTTCGGTTATTCCTATTTTTGGGATGTTGCAAGCAATGCAACCTATAGTCGGCATTAATTTCGGCGCAGAAAACTACAATAGAAGCTTGGCGGCCTTACGTATTTTCAGATTTACATCTTCGGGATTAATGTTTTTGATATTAACACCTGTTTTTTTGTTTCCCACTGAAGTACTTTCTTTGCTGTTGCCTGATTATTCATTCTCTACCGAACAAATTTTTCACTTCCGTTTAATGATGAGCATTTTACTGATTGCGCCATTTTCTTCTACGGCCATGGTTTTTTTGCTAGCTACCGGTAATGGGAGAATCTGTACTTATCTTTCTTTTGGCAGAGAGGTGGTGCTTTTTATTCCTATTATGCTTTTGATGCCGTATTTATTTGGAAAGAGCGGCGTTTATTACGGACTTTTCTTAGAAAACACCATTTATATGGTTGTTATTGTTTTGGTGCTGATGGGTCAAACAAAAAAGCAATTTCACGAGAAAAGTCTTTCAATATGAGTTCTCTTTAAAAGGCTGTTTATTTCTGCTTTTTAAAAAAATGATAGATAAGCCCGTTAAAATAAATGGAATACTCAACAACTGCCCCATATTTAAAGCTATAGAATTTTCAAAGGTTACTTGGTTTTCTTTAAAAAATTCCATCGCAAATCGAACAATAAAGATTAGTGTAATGCAATAGGCAAAATTAATTCTTTTTCTTTTTTTATCGATAATGAAAAAATTTAAAACAAAAAATGTGGATAAATAGCATAAAGCTTCGTACAATTGAGTTGGATGTCTAGGTAAGTTGTCAACTTGTTCAAAAATAAAAGCCCAACTTACAGTGGTGGGCTTACCTATAATTTCGGAGTTCATTAAATTTCCAACCCTGATAAAAAAACCAGCTAGCGGTACTACCAACGCAATTTGATCTAGTAAAAACCAAAGGTTCATTTTGTAGTTTCTGCTAAATAAAATTAAGCTGATGATGATTCCCAAACCACCTCCGTGGCTCGCTAAACCCCTAAAACCTATAATTTCAAAATGCGGGTAAAGCTTTACAGGGAAAATTATTTCTAATGGATGCTACAAGAAATATTCAAGATAGTAGAAGAAGCAATGGCCTAATTTAGCCCCAATTATAGTTCCTAAAAAAACATAGGTGCTAAGTTTATCTAATAAAGCCATATTAAAATGATATTTATCAAATTGCCTTCTCATCACCAGATAACTTGCTACAAACGCCAGCATAAAACAAATTGAATAGTAACGAATTGCAAAAAAGCCAAAGTCAATTAATTTTTCATCTGGATTCCAATGTATATAGGTTAGCGTCATGTTTATTTATTTTTATTAGTCGTAAAATTAACGCAATTTAGTTGCGTTATAGTTTGGTAGGTAATTACATTACTTTATTATGAATAGATTAGTTGTTTTTTACACATTGTTCTTGTTGCTCTCTATTGGGTGCTTTAACAGTTTTTCTCAAAAAAAGGATGGCGTCACCAATAAATATTGGGATTTATTGTTAGAAAAAACCTATAAAAAAAATATCAATAATAAGTACATGCCTTATTTTCCGCCACAACTTA
>JBBSTQ010000349.1:0-4124 GCA_038235745.1 Sphingobacteriales bacterium | reverse complement strand
CGGTAACTTTCCAAAATACATTTTTGGCTAAGGCGCCATTAATCAATAGTACTTTTGCCGATGCTATGGTAGAAAATGGACCGTTTACCTTAATTACAAATATAGCGTTTGGGGTATCTTGAGCATTTAGGGTAACTGTTCCACTAAGTGTGGTGGTGCCATTCATGATATAAGTATGTGGGGTTAGCACCAATCCGTCGCCAAAAGCAGCTGGATATAGCAGTTCAATATCGGCTACCAGTCCACTAAAATAATTATTATCTAGGTTAAGCAAATCATCTTCCGCTGTTTGGGTCGATGCATCAGGAACGCTGTGTATTGTTCCGTTTACATTTGCAGGTTCGTATCCAGCTGTTGTTCCAAAATTGGTTCCAACATCACCTTTAACAGTTGTAGTGCCTGTTCCTGAGTTGGTCACAAGACCGCTGTTGGAAAACAAAGCATAACAAACTGTTGAACCAACTATAGGTGCCGCTGGTCCGTTTAGTACTGGAACTCCACAGCCCAAAGGCATAGCCGCAGTTAAAGCAGTAAAGCTAATTGCCCCTGTAGTAGAAAAAAACCTACCTTCCAAATTAACATTTGAACCTATATTTAAAGCTGATTGGTCGGCGATAACATTTCCCTTAAAAACAGTTCCAGAACCTATGTCTACCGCACCTTCTGTCACCCAAAACACATTACAAGCAACCGCTTTATTACTTAAAATCACTTCACTATTTGGAGAGGTGTTGAATGTGCCTTTGATTTGGAAAATAAACATTGCATTTGGATCGCCATTTCCATCTAATGTTAAGGTTCCATTTAAAAAACCAGCGGCTTCATTTATTCTGTAAACACCTGCCGGAAGTGAGGTGCTATTTCCTATTGTAGCAGATAAAGGAGGGGCAGTAGGCGTACGCTTACTAAGCTCATCATATGCGCTTAATAAATCCATTGCGGCAGTAGCGGTTGTGCCGTTATCTTTATGCATAACACCGTCTATATTTATACCAACGTCAACTGCGCCATCTATGGCTCCCACGTTACCCGTTAAGTGGGAGTTACCCACATTTTTTACCGCACCTGTTGATGTGAATACCACAAAATTACCCGCAGTTTTTAAAATAGGTTGAGCAAAGTTCAGCTCAGAGATGAAAAGTAAGGCAATGCCGATTATAAAACTAGGTAGTTGTTTTATCATTAGAAAAATATTTAGTTGTGAACAAAATTATCCACGTGGCGAAAGTATGCTTTTTAAAACCATAATTATTACACAATTATTGAAATATGTTACACGTTTCGCACATACTTTTGCAAAGTATAAAAACGAAGAGAGAGAGAGAGAGAGAGAGAGACGAATAATTTCCTAAATTGATAAATTCGTGTTCCACTTGCCCATGTGAAGCTAAAATAATTTGTGACAATGGCAAAGTCGTGGCTACGATGCTTTTTACCGCTAAAATTAGTATAGTGGACTAAAACACTTTTACTTGCAACCCGAGTTTGATCAATGGTTGCCAAAAGATCAATAAACACAGGCTTTACCCAGTTTATTAAAGGCGGTTATCATTTGGCTTTAGCCAAAATATATTTAGGTTTCGGCAAAAATCAACTATTTGAATCGTTTTTTATCATCAGGCTGAAACTCGATGTAGTTGTATTAGTTTTAAACAATTTATTGTCAATAATCGAGGTTTTAACAATGATAAAACTCAGGTTCTGTTATATCAACTCTTCTCCGCATTAGCGTTCATCATCAACACATTCCTCAAATAATTATCGATAATATCTGTTTCAACGGTATCACTAATTAAAGAAATAAACCGATCAGGCCTAACCATAAAAGTTCTTTTCTCCTTTGGCGATACATGCAATGTGTTGAAAATAGACTCGTTTTTTTCGCTGTACGGAAGATAAAAAAGTTTGACGTTGAAATTAAGCTGTACCCATTTGGCAACGTTGAATAAATATTGTGGATTTAAACTTCCCACAACAATCAGCGAAAAATATTGGTAGCTGCACCATTCGTGAAGCGAGGTTTCTTTTTTCAATTTCTCATCGTAAAACGGGAGATTCGGTAATAGATCGCCCGCCTGTAAAATCCGTTGCTGACTTAAATGTAAATTTATTGGACTATCCACTAACTGCACATCTGCTGGTTTGGTTGAAACCAATCTTTGGATCCATTTACCAACAGCGCCTTGCTTTTTTTTATGACTATAAAATTCTGATATGAGTTTTTTTTCTACTTCAAAAGAATGGAATATAAACGGATGAACTCTTTCTAGCTTCACGCCTATCACTCGCCAAGCCAAAACAAATGCACTTCTAAAGCTTACTTCAGCATTTGCCTGATCAACTTCCAAATCCGCCAGCTTAAAAACAAAATTGCTTTTATGGACTTGCGTTACATCACTTTGAATTAGTTGATGTTCTCCGTTTGATGTTTTTATGAATCGAGTTTCCCAAACTACACAGCAGAGATTATGTGCTAAAAGACTCAGGCTTTGCTCAATAAAATCGCTTTCACTAATTTCATCATCCAACTTAAAACCGTGTTGTTTTAAAATTTCTGAGGTGTAACTGCTTAGTTCCAGCTTTTTTGATTCCTCAACGGTTTGCGTTTCCGCTTTATCAATTACCAAAACATTTAATCCGCCTTTTGCCAAAAGCACAGCAAAGCCCAAACTAACTGGACTAACACCAACAATCAAAACATCTGAGGGCGTGGGGATCCTCATCTACCTGTACAACAAAAAGATGGTAGGTTGTTTATGTAAATCGGGCTGCTCTAACTTCCATTGCGCAATGGTTTTTGTTTGTAAGAACTCGTTATCCGCAGTTAAGTTAGAGGCGATGCACAACCTCGTATCATTCCTGCAACTACCTAAAATATCGTTCAACATTGGGTTGTTTCTAAACGGCGTCTCAATAAATAGTTGCGTTTGTTTAAACCTGTCGGCAAAACCTTCTAACTCTTTAATTCTTTTTATCCTCGCCATTTTATCAATCGGTAGGTATCCCTGAAAAGCAAAATTTTGTCCGCTAAATCCAGAACCCATCAAAGCTAAAAGCAGAGAACTCGGGCCAACTAATGGCACCACTTTTATTCCTCTTTTATGTGCTTCGGTAACTATATCCGCCCCTGGATCTGCAACTCCTGGGCAACCGGCTTCGCTCATCAAACCCACATCTTTTCCAGCTTCCAAACCTTGAAAGTAGGGCTTTAAACTTCCATTTCTTTCGTGTTTGCCGTAATCATGAATAATCAGATCAGCTTGTGCGGTTACTAAGCCAGCATTTTTTAAACAGCGTCTTGCCGATTTTTCGTTCTCAACAATGTATTCTTTGATCTCGTTGATAGTTTGTGACAGAAACGGAGTCAAAGATTTTTGCTCTGCCCCTTCTGCCATTACCACCGGAATGAGGTATAGTGTGCCTTTTGCCATGTTACAAATTAAACCATTTGCTTTTAAAAAGCTCCAATGTATACAAGGTTATTTTATCTGACACCTTTTTGCATCAGCCATCGTCTTATAAATATAACCACTCGCAAAGGGATTTTGTTCTTTATCAGATAAGCGAATAATGTGTTTCAACGCAACTTTGTCACATTTTAATTTACACACATTAAACACAAATCTGTAGCGTTAATTAATTGTGAACCGATTTTAAATCTTAGAAAACATGAGCAACGGCATAAAAAAAATAGCATGGGCTTTCGGTGTAGTTTTTATACTGGCAAGCCTTAATTCGCCCAAAGCGGATGCTCGCCCTTATAGCGACATTAATTTACAGGTATTTTACGACCAGCTTTCGCCTTATGGCGAATGGGTAGACAACCCAGATTATGGCTACGTTTGGCGACCAGATGTAGGGCGTGATTTTAGACCTTACTACACCAACGGACATTGGGTAATGACCGAATACGGAAATACTTGGGTGTCTGATTATGAGTGGGGTTGGGCACCTTTCCATTACGGAAGATGGTTTAACGATAAATATGACGGTTGGATTTGGGCTCCCGATACCGAATGGGGACCAGCTTGGGTAAGTTGGAGAACCGGTGGTGGCTATTACGGGTGGGCGCCATTAGCACCAAGAATTGCAATTAATATTAATATAGGCAGACGACAGTTTGT
>JBBSTQ010000348.1:0-4145 GCA_038235745.1 Sphingobacteriales bacterium | reverse complement strand
TTTGGTGTTTTACATTATATTTTCACAGCTACATTTTAGACAGGTAGCTTACAAGCAGTAAAATAGTCGACCCTGCTTAAACCTTGCTTAAAGCGCAGGGTAAGTTGGCAACTGGTGCAATGGAAAATTGTGATTGCAAATAAATATGTGATTTTTGAATTGAGGACAATTCCAATCCAATTTGAAAAGCTAGATTGATTCAATAAAAACAATTTGCTCTCCAAAAATATTTTTAACACACAGCAGCAGAAATTCAGCTTTTCGCTAAAAGCTCTTTTTTCTTATCTTCCAAACCAGAAAAAATAGCTTCAAAGTCTTCTTTCAAGCTTTGAAAATCGGCAACTATTCCGTCATAATCTTCCTTAATTCTTGAGCGGTGTTCAATTTTCGCCATCGTTTCCTTAGCATCATTAGCACCCATGAAAGCCAAAGTTGGCTTAATTTTGTGTGACATCTCGGCAATCTTAGCCCAATCTTTATTTGCTACTGCCACTTCTAAAATCTTGATGTATTCAGGGGTTTGAGCAACAAATATGTCAATCATCTCTACCATAAACTCAACATTGTCGCTAGCCACCTCTTGTAAATAACTCAGGTCTATTAAAACTTTATTCTTCTTCTCCATTTTAAATCATTGTAAAAGGTGTTTTGTTCTTGCCACCTCCAATTCATCTTCGCAATTTATTAACAGTTGCCCGATGGTAATCCTAAAAATCGGGTGTACAAATTCCGACGCAATTTCTGCTAAAGGCAACAACACAAATTTCCGACCAGCCATTAGCGGATGAGGAATTGTCAATCGTTCTGTATTTAATATTTCGTAATTAAAAAACAAAATATCAATGTCCATTGTACGTGACCCCCATCTCTCTTTACGTATCCTGCCGAAATCGGTTTCAATTTCTTGAATTTTATTTAAAGTTTCTTCCGCAGTGTGTTCCGTAAGCACTTCAATTACCATGTTTAAAAAATCTGGCTGGTTGGTTAAGCCCCAAGCCTTGGTCTCATAAACCGACGATTTTTCTATAATTTGTCCGACACTAATTTCTATTGCCTTTAGTGCTCCTCTTAAGTTTTTAAGTCGATCGCCTAAATTTCCTCCTAAAACCAAAAATATACGGTTCATAAATTTGTAACATTTGCCCTTTATGGCTATCTAAAATTTATATTTGCAAAATAGCATTTTTAAAATTAATTCATTAAAATGAAACAGTTCTTCAAATTTGTATTCGCATCCATGGTTGGCTTTGTCCTTTCAACCATCGTTATATTCACCATTTTAGTGGCGAGCATTGTTGCAATAGTCAGTAGTTCGAAAGATAAGGTAGACTTAAAAGAAAACACTATTTTACACATCAACCTAAATCTTCCAATCACAGAAAGAGCCGCGTCAAGTCCTTTTGATGAGTTAGATTTTGGTCCTATTAAAGGAGAAAAGAAGCTAGGCTTAGATGATATTTTAAAGAGCATCAGAAATGCAAAAGACGATAGCAACATTAAAGGAATTTATTTGGATGCAAGCTACATGATGACAGGCTTTGCCACAATCGAGGAAATTAGAAGTGCACTAATCGACTTTAAGAAATCCGGAAAGTTTATCGTTGCGTACAGCGAGGTTTACACACAAGGTGCATATTATTTGGCTTCCGTTGCTAATAAAGTTTACCTAAACCCGCAAGGCATTTTAGAGCTTAAAGGCTTAAGTTCTGAAATTATGTTTTTTAAAGGCGCTTTAGACAAGTTAGATATTGAGGCACAAATCATCAAGGTAGGAACGTTTAAAAGTGCCGTAGAACCGTTTATACTAGAGCAAATGAGCGATGCCAATCGCATGCAAACCACCGCTTTACTCGGTTCTCTTTACAGCCACCTTACTGCGCAAATAGCAAAAAGCAGAAAAATCCCTCAAGATTCTGTCATTTCTATTGCTAATGGATTAAAATCTCGCTCGCCAGAGGATGCGGTTAAGTATAAATTGGTGGATGCTTTGAAATATAAAGACCAAGTTTTAGATGAGCTAAAAGCAAAAACAGGCATTGAAAAGAAGAAAAACTTAAACACCATCAGCATTAATGAGTATGCTAAAACGGTAGAAAGTAAAGGCTCATCATCAGACAGGGTTGCTGTGATTTATGCCAATGGAGATATTAACGGTGGCGAAGGCGACGAAAATTCCATAGGATCTGAAGGGATTTCAAGAGCAATAAGAAAGGCGAGAACGAATGACAAAGTAAAAGCTATTGTACTTAGGGTAAATAGCCCAGGCGGTAGCGCATTAGCTTCTGATGTGATTTGGAGAGAAGTGGTTTTGGCTAAAAAAGTTAAACCTGTGATTGTTTCTATGGGAGATTACGCAGCCTCTGGAGGCTATTATATTGCTTGTGCTGCAACAGAAATATTTGCTGAACCAACCACTATTACCGGTTCAATTGGTGTTTTCGCAATTATCCCAAACATGAAAGGCTTTTTTAACAATAAATTGGGCATCACTTTCGATGGTGTAAAAACGGGCCAGTTTGCAGATTTAGGAAATGTTAGTCGCCCTTTGAATGAAGCAGAGAAAATGATTTTGCAAAAAGAGGTTAATCGCACTTATAACGATTTTACCAAACGTGTTGCAGATGGCAGAAAACTATCCCAAACTTACGTGGATAGTATTGGACAAGGCCGTGTTTGGACTGGCGAACAAGCGCTCAAGCTAAAACTGGTTGATAAGCTAGGCCACTTGGACGATGCTATTGCTGCAGCAGCAAGAAATGCGAAGTTGAAAGAATACAAAGTAATGAACTACCCAGAAATTAAAGATGGTTTAATGGGGATGTTTGGCGATTCGGGCGAGAAAATTAAGACCTACCTTATTAAACAAGAGCTTGGTGCGGATTACCAATATTATGAAAAACTTAAGGAAGTGAAAAACATGAGCGGCTTACAAGCTAAGTTGCCTTATGAGTTGAATATTCAATAAAAAAATTAGTTTTTGAATTTTAAAGACTCGGTTTTCGCCGAGTCTTTTTTTTATGGTTGAAAAGTCGCGATAGGAATATTGTCAGCCTTTAATCCGCTATAGATCTTTATAATTTGATTGGCGCTTCTGCCAGCGAGGGCAAATGATTTGTGGCTTTTCTTTTGACTGGATGGTACGCTGTAAATCCAATAATAAATCTACAATCTTTCCAATACGGTTTTAATCATCTTTTCAACAACCACCTCGGGGTTTTTCGAAAACTTATTCTTTAAGCGACTTGCTAAAATAGCATTTATGGAAATTGAGTGATGTCCGAGTGTGCTTGCCAAAGCATAAATCCCAGCTGTTTCCATTTCAAGATTAGTGATTTTTAAATCCTGATGTGTAAAGCTGTTCAGTTTTTCTATCAAATTACTGACTTTCAATTTGGCCCGAACCTGTCTGCCTTGGGGCGCATAAAAACCTGGGGCGGTTGCGGTAATTCCCTGAGGCATGTCAAACGCAATTCGTTTCAACAAATTTGCCGAACCTGCGGTTAAATAAGGTTTGGAGTTTAAATTCGGTAAATGAGCTATGATTTTCTCACAAAGAACTTGCTCTTCCTCTGTTAATTTACGCTCATAATAATTCATCAGCGCATCCAATCCTAAACCGTAAGAAGAAGCTAAAACTGTCCCCACGTTAATGCTTTCTTGAATGCTTCCGGATGTTCCAACCCTTATAATATCTAAACTTCTCAGTTCGGTTTTTACCTCACGAGTTTCAAAATCGATATTTACTAGGGCATCCAACTCGTTAAAAACAATATCAATATTATCTGTGCCGATGCCAGTTGAAACTACGGTAATTCGCTTTTTACCCAGATAACCGGTTTGCGTTTTAAATTCCCGCTTTCCTTTTTTCAACTCCACGGAATCAAAATGTTTGGTCACTTCTTCTACCCTGTCTGGGTCTCCAACGGTAATGATGGTGTCCGCAATGTCTTCGGGCAATAAGTTTAGATGGTAAATACTACCATCAGGGTTTATGATTAAATCGGCTTCAGAAATCTGGCTCATAACGTATAAAGATAAAGGAGTTTTAAATCTTCAATATCTTCTAATTTAGCAATAATTCTATTCAATATTGACTGATTGACGGCTAATTTCAGTTCGCATGACAAATCAAATTTTTGACCAAA
>JBBSTQ010000347.1:0-4145 GCA_038235745.1 Sphingobacteriales bacterium | reverse complement strand
GTTAAAGAAACTCGAATCGTGTCGCCCAAACCATCCTCTAGCAAAGTCCCAATTCCCACGGCAGATTTAATTCTTCCGTCCTCGCCATCGCCCGCTTCGGTAACACCCAAATGCAAAGGGTAATTCATGCCTTCAGCAACCATGGTTTGTACCAGCAATCTGTAAGCTTGCACCATTACCTGCGTATTGCTGGATTTCATGGAGATAACCAATTCATGGTAGTCCATGCTTCTGCAAATCCTAATAAATTCCATGGCAGATTCCACCATGCCTTTTGGCGTGTCGCCATACCAACTCATAATTCGGTCAGAAAGTGAGCCGTGGTTAGTGCCAATCCGCATTGCCGTTCCGTGGGCTTTGCAAATTTCTACCAGTGGAGCAAATTTCTTTTTAATTCTTGCCAGCTCCTTTTCGTAAGCTTCTGGCGTATAATCTATCTCCTCAAACTTCTTTTTATCGGCGTAATTTCCTGGGTTAACCCTTACTTTTTCAATTATTTTGGCGGCCAATTCGGCTGCGTTTGGCGTAAAATGAATGTCGGCAATAATAGGCGTATGGTAACCTTTTTCAGCCAATCCTTTTTTTATCTCCGCTAAATTTTGTGCTTCTTTTATTGATGGTGCAGTAATTCGCACATACTCGCAACCCGCATCAATCATCCTAATGCTCTGGGCAATAGATGCTTCAGTATCCATTGTAAAAGCGGTAGTCATTGATTGTACACGGATAGGTTGATTACCACCCATTTTTATGCCACCAATATTAACTTCCGTTGTTACAAGTCTGCTGTATTGCGTTAACGAATTGCAGTATATCCCTTTTAAAGCGTTGTTGCTTTCCACTTCCATCTAAAAATAAATTTTGATAAAAATACGGGTTTTTCCGCTAAAATGGGTTAAAGGTTTAAGGAAAGAGGTTTAAGTTTTAATTAGGAAATTGAACCAAAAGAGGTTGAAATTTAATAGAAGAATTGTTGGGAGTTTAATTTGGGTGTTACCCGCCAGCTGGCGGGTCAGGCTATCCGCTAAAGTTTTTTGGCTTAACCTTCCGCTCCGCTCAGTACAGCCAAAAAAGCTACCGCTACTATCCTTAACACAAAAAACAAAGCGCAAAAAAAATGATAGCCTTTTCAATGTGAGCTAATCAACTCTTGTCAATCTGAATATCAAAAAATCATCTTGCCTTAGAAAAAATATTTTAAGGTTAGCTAACTAAAGTTTGTCAATTTTAAGGTCAAAAAATGAAATCACTTTGAAATAAATTTTTTTAAGGTTAGCTGAGCTAAGCTTATCACTTTTAAGGTCAAAAACCTATCTAACATTAAAATTCTCTAAATTTAATGTTTGCTTTCAGAGGTTCATGACTGTTTAAGGTCAAAAACCTATCTAACATTAAAATGCTCTAAATTTAACGGGAGCTTTCAAAAGTTTATCAATGTTTAAGTTCAAAAATTCATCTAACATTAAAAATTTAAAATTTTAATGTTAGACTGTAATTTCATTATCTTTGGAAATGCGCTACAAAATAAATCCTGATAGAACAAAGCCTTGGAATGATTTACCAGCACTCCCATTGGATGAATCATTGTACAAGGATTTTGAAATTTATGAAGCTTTGGGAGAGACAAAGGCAGCTTTAGCGAGGTTGCAGGGCAGAAGTATTGCCATCCCTAACCAAGGTTTATTAATAAACTCGCTGAGTTTGCAAGAAGCCAAGGCATCGAGTCAAATTGAAAATGTTTTCACTACTGATGATGAATTGTACAAAGCTTATAGCGAAGAAAATGTACAACAACTATCTGGTGCAGAAAAGGAAGTTTTGAATTATAGGGAAGCGCTATGGCTCGGATATGAGTATTTGCAGGATAACCCCAAATTTGATGAGACTTATTTTGTTAAAATGTACCAAGTAGTTAGTCAATTTAATGACGGAATTAGAAGTCCGATAGCGCAAATTTACATAAAAGAAGGTGGTTCCGGTCTTAATGCGGGCAAGGCTTTTTATACGCCGCCAAGAGGAAAAGGTGTTGTGGAAACCAAGTTGCAAAATTTGTGTGATTTTTTAAATGATGATAAAAAATATCCGATAGATCCTATACTGAAGATGGCAATAGCACATTTTCAATTCGAAGCCATCCATCCGTTTAGAGATGGGAATGGACGAACAGGTAGGATATTCAATATCCATTATCTCACGAGTAAAGGCTTGCTGGATTACCCAATATTATTTTTGAGTAGCTATATTTTGAATCACAAAGATGCTTATTATTCGGGTTTAGCAGGTATTACCCAAAGAGGAAGTTGGAAAACGTGGTTACTATTTATGTTAAAGGCAGTAGAATCAACTGCTAATTTGACCTATGATAAAATTAATGAAATTATAGCGGCCAAGGATGCTATCTTGGAAGCGTTGGTGCAAGAAACCAGCATTGCTAGGCCAGAGTCTTTAATTGCGGCATTATTTACACAGCCTTTTACAAAGGTCAAGCATTTAACAAAGAGTGGATTGTATGCAGAAAACACCGCCAGAAAATATTTAGAGCAATTGGTTCAAATGAAGATTGTTGAAAAAAGAACGATTCAAGGAAATAACTATTACTTGAATTTAGAGTTATACAGAATTTTATCGGAGTAGTAATCGGCCGAAAACCGTACTACTTAAAGCCTGTTGTAAAATGTAAACAGCATAATTCTTTACAATCAGACGCTTTTAAGAAGCTTCGCCGAGTTATGGAATCTCAAAATTGTTATTGATTTAGTTTCTACTTTGTAAATCAGTCGGTAATTTCCATCGATTAATTCCCTTATTGAGATGTTGTTAAATTCAGGAACCATTCTGCCTAAATTAGGAGAGACTTCGAGCTGGTCAACTCGTAATATTAATTTAGCGACAAATCTTTTTGCGTAAAACTTAGAATCTAATGCAATGTAATCATGGATAGATTTTAAATCTTGTATCGCAAGATCTGTCCAAATTATCGTTACCATTTACCAACCAATTCTCTTACCTC
The DNA here is from genome assembly GCA_038235745.1 of Sphingobacteriales bacterium. Classification (GTDB taxonomy): domain Bacteria; phylum Bacteroidota; class Bacteroidia; order Sphingobacteriales; family Sphingobacteriaceae; genus Pseudopedobacter. The sequence continues at coordinate 1,135 of JBBSTQ010000347.1, read as the reverse complement.
CTCATGTGGAACAGTTTTTCCAGCTTTTGCTTGTTTCAGTCCATCTTCAACTTTCTCTATGAAAACAAGTTTTTCAATTAACTGTTCTATATCAAATTCCTTAGGCATTTTGTTGATTGCATCTATTGCGTCACTTTTTTTCATCGCTTCTATTTTTTACTAAAATACAAATTTGCAGGGAATTAATAAATGGGAGTTAAAAACGATAACTTGCAATCCACTCATCGAAAAAATGAAAAACCTCAATCGTAAAACTATTCTCATCTCACTTGTCATTATTTTAATTGGAGTGATGGTTTACAATAGTCTTTCGCAACCTGGCACTAGCGACTTAAAAACAAAATTCAAAGAAATAGAAGCAATCAGGAACGAACAAAATGACGGACCGATTTTAAGGGCTTACATCGTTACTGTTGACTCCATAAACTTAGCGGATATGAAAACGTACGGGGATTTTATGCCACATAATAAATATGGAAACACGAAGGTTTATTTCTTTGATCAAAATAAACCGTTTCCGAAAACACTAAGTCTGATTGAGCCTGTTTTTGCTGTGGAATTTAAAGACGGTTGTATAAGTGTTTATGAGAAGAATGGAATGGGAGAAGCTGTCATTAAGAATTTTCAGTAAAAAGGTTTCCGATGATTAAAGTTGTTGAAGAAATTAATAAAAAAATAAGTTCGCAAATCAGGAACTTTTGTGTCTTTGTTTTAGTATGTAACATTTTATGCGCAGGATTTTCGTCAAAGGCACCTTAAGAGACTATTGGAAAAAACATCCAGAAGTTGAACAATACTTGAAAACTTGGTTTGATACTGCAATAAATTCTGATTGGAAAAACCCGGCAGACATAAAGCTTAGCTATGTGAATACTAGCATTTTAAAAGATGGACGAGTTGTATTCAATATTAAGGGGAACTCTCATAGGCTTGTAGTAAAGTGTGATTTTCAGCGACAATGGATTTTTATCCGCTTTGTTGGTACACATGAAGAGTACGACAAAATTAACGCAAATTTGATTTAAGTAAAAGATGAATATAAAACCTATAAAGAACGAAGCAGATTACAGACTTGCTCTAAAAAAGTTAGAATTGGTGTTTGACGCAGAAATTGGAACGCCCGAAGGCGATCAAG
>JBBSTQ010000346.1:0-4156 GCA_038235745.1 Sphingobacteriales bacterium | reverse complement strand
TATTTTAATTGAATTTTAGCCTACTTGTAAAAAAACCACACCGAACTGGTCTTTGCTGTCAAATTGACCGTCCAGCCCTCACAAAAAAAACCTCTCGAAAATTAATTCGAGAGGTTCGCTAATTATAGGTAGATGGTAATGTTTTTAAAGAATCAGTAATAAAACGATGATGACCAACAAAGCAGTCACTGAAAGATAAATGCCACCATTGCTGATTGCATTGGCATTCTTTTTCATCTCTCTAAGTTCAGATCTTAAAGCTCTTTTTTCTTGTCTGTTCAAGTTGCTTTTATCCATGCTTCTGATCTGCTCAACTCTACCTGTCAACTGCTCTAATTGAGCTTGTTGTTGGGTAGTCATTGCCTTATCGCTTTTTTCGTTAGCTGTCGCAATATTTGCAGTTGACAATAGCATTATGAACGAAAATGCGAAGTACATTAATTTTTTCATGTTATTTTAGTTTAATGAATAATTGAACATTGATTAAAAATTGAGCCAAAATTATAAATTATCGATTTTAAGGTTAAAAGACGGATTTTTATTTGAGTGCCATTAATTTGTGTGATAACAACACAAATTTTGTACACTAAACCATACATTTAATTGACCATAAATTGCTTATGCGGATTTGCTAGCGCAAACTCGGAAACTATTTTCTCGATAAACAAATAAGACGGATAAGCCGTTAAACTTGATTTTGCTTTGAATAAACTGTCGGGCACTTCGTGTTCTGTGACGTAACCCATCCCACAAAAAAGTCCCTTCTCAACCAAAATACAACTTCTTTCAAACTTATGTCTGCCTTCATCCACAATCAAGTAGCTTGGCAAATCTTTAATGATGTGCTCCAGTAAAAGGTTAACTCTTTGGTTATAAATCAGGTAATCTTCTTTTTGGATACACGCACCTTTGCAAACATTGTTTTCCAACCCGAGACAACCCATACTTGTTTTCTGCAAATCGCAAAAGCTGTTGCATAAGTTGTATTCCTCGCACCATAAACGCATTAACCGTTGCGCTTCTGCAATAGAGCTGAACAGCACAACAGAAGCTATCCCTTTTTTCTTTTTACCGATGGCTAATCGGGCGTATCCATTTTGGTCTTCATATCTATAGAGTGCAAATCTTTTTTCGGGATGTTTCGCCGCTCTGTTTTTCTCGGGCCACAGCCTTTTTATTTCTAAATTTTCTAAAATGAGAGCTTGCAATTCCGTCCCACATACTTGATGTGAGATTTTACGAATTTCTCTCAAAAAATCCTGCTTATTCTTATGCGTGTCGTTGTTAGAAAAATGACCTAAAATTCGTCGATATAAATTTTTTGCTTTACCAACGTATATAATCTTATCTTTTTTATCCTTAAAATAATAAACACCGGGTTTTCTAGGTACTCCCTCTAACGCAGATCTAGAAATGTGCGGAGGCAATGCTTCTTCTTTCGCCTTGGCATTCAAAGATTCCTCAATAACGCCATTTTCATCGGCGTCAATCATCATTTTAAAAAGCATTGTGGTTGCTAAAGCATCGCCTGCAGCCCTGTGTCGGTTTTCTATTTTGATGTTTAAGCTACGGCAAAGTTTACCTAAACTATAAGACGGTAAACCCGGTAAAATCTTACGACTCAACCTTACCGTACAAAGTTTCTTGCTGTTTAAGTTGAATCCTTCCCGCTTTAAATGGTGGTTAACAAACGAAAAATCAAAGTTTACGTTATGCGCAACAAATATCTTTTGGTCCAAATAGGAGAAAATAGTTTCTGCAACTTCCTCAAAAGTTGGTGCGTCTTTTACATCTTCGTTTGTGATCCCTGTTAAACTTTGAATAAATAAAGGAATCTCTTGTTTCGGATTGATCAGTGTTTGGTATTCATCCACAATTTTTTCGCCATCATGGATGTAGATTGCAATCTCGGTAATGCCATTTGCATTAGCATGACTTCCTGTGGTTTCTATATCTACAATTGCGTAAAGGCGACTCATTGGTACAAAGATATAGTATTTACTAAATTAATTAGTAATTTTTAAGATTTAAATATTTCTACTAATCAACAATTCTTTTTTGAACCAACACCCAAATACAAACGAACATTAGACCTTTAGTTATGCTAGAAAAGCTACAAAAAGCTTGATAAAAACATTGTTTATGATATCTACAAAAAAAGCACCGACCATAGGCACAATTAAAAACGCTTTGTGAGATGGGCCGTACCGATCTGTAACTGCTTGCATATTGGCAACGGCAGTTGGCGTGGCTCCTAAACCAAAGCCACAATGTCCGGCACTCAATACAATAGCGTCATAATCGCTTCCCATAAACTTGAAAGTCACAAACCTTGCGAAAACAATTAACAGAACAGTCTGAAGCACCAAAATAATTAAAACCTGAGTTGCTAAACCTTGTAGCTGCCATAATTGCAAAGACATAATTGCAATAGTTAAGAAGAGATATAATCCTGTATTTCCAAGAATATCAACCGCATGTTCGTTTACGATATAATCAGAGAACCGAGTCACTGCGTTTCTTATGACTACACCAACAAATAAGCACCACACAAAATTTGGCAATTCAAACGATGTGCCTCTTGCTTGCTCATATAAGTATAAACCTAGTGCCAATGATATAGCCAACATGGTAAGCGTTTCAATCATATTGCGCACATTTATTCTCCTTTTTGATTTAGGGCTTTCAAATGTTTCAATGGGTTGCTCGGTTTCAGCCATGTGGTTTGGTTTTATGTTTTTTCTTTTGATAAGTGCTTTTGCAACAGGTCCACCAATTAACCCTCCAATTACAAGTCCGTAAGTAGCGCAAGCCATTGCCAGTTCCATGGCGCCTTCAATATGAAATGTTTCTGTTAGGCTTTCTGCCCAAGCCGCACCAGTCCCATGTCCGCCTGTTAGCGTTATCGAACCTGCAATTAAGCCATAACTCGGGTTAATCCCCAAAAGTTTTGCAAGCGAGATGCCGAACACGTTTTGTAAAAAAATGAAAGCACCGGTAATGATCACAAAAATAATAAGGGGCTTCCCTCCTGTTTTCAACCTTGCAAAGTCTGCGCTCAAACCTATAGAAGTAAAGAAAACGAGCATCATTGATGTTTGCAAGGTGGTTTCAAAGTTGAAACTTAAACCCATCGTCTGGTAAAGTACGTAAAGAATAACAGCAATGCAGAACCCCCCAACTACCGGCTCAGGGATGTTATAATCACTTAAAAAATTAATCTTTTTGACCAAGAAAAAACCTAGCAATAGAACAACACAGGCAAAAGCCAAAGTCTCAAAAATTCCGAACGACATATTATAAATTTGTGTAAGTTGAATTGAAAAAGTCGAAGTTAATCATAATTATTACGCCATTTAAAATGCTAATTTTTGTTAAAAAAGGGAATCTTTCAATCAAATTCATTTTCTTATTTCTATCTTCATCGAATTTATTTTTCAATTATGATTCAGAAAGTAATTTTAACATTAGGCGTAGTCGCGTTTACGCTATCAGCAAGTGCGCAAAGCAAAAAAAAGCCAGTCGCAAAGAAACCAGTAATTACCGTAAAAACGGTGGTAAAGCCAATGACACAGCTTGATTCTGCAAGTTATTCGTTCGGGATGAAAATTGCCCAGGGCTTGAAGTCTGACGGTGTTACAGGTTTAAGTTACGATTTGTTAAAGCAAGGAATGCAAGACGTTTTCACTGATAAAACTTTAGTGGTTGATGATGCTTTGGCAGGGAAAACGATCGGTCAGTTTTTACAGCAGATAAGTAAAGCTAAGTATGCCGTTGCAGAGGAAGCTGGAAAAAAGTTTTTAGAAGAAAACAAAGTAAAGCCAGGTGTTCAAAGTCTTCCAAGTGGTTTACAATATGAGGTTTTAACGATGGGAACAGGTGTTAAACCTAAAGCAACAGACAGTGTAACCGTACATTATAAAGGTAGTTTGACTGATGGAAAGCAGTTTGACAGTTCTTATGAGAGAGGCGAACCATTAACTTTACCGTTAAACAACGTGATCCCAGGATGGACAGAAGGTGTACAATTAATGCCAGTTGGTTCTAAATTTCGTTTTTATATCCCTTATCAATTAGGTTATGGCGAACGTGGTGCAGGACAGGATATTCCACCTTTTAGCACTTTGATTTTTGATATTGAGTTGTTGAAGGTTGG
>JBBSTQ010000345.1:0-4170 GCA_038235745.1 Sphingobacteriales bacterium | reverse complement strand
AGAATCCACTTATCGCGGAGCGGCTCTTGTGGAACTTTTGCACACGGCAACTTTAGTGCATGATGACGTGGTGGATAATTCATTTGAGCGTCGTGGTTTTTTCTCTGTAAATGCGCTTTGGAAGAATAAGATAGCGGTTTTAGTGGGCGATTATCTGTTATCAAAAGGATTACAGCTTTCGGTGGATAACCAAGAATTTGCTTTGTTGAAGATAGTTTCTGATGCTGTACAGCAAATGAGTGAGGGCGAGTTGTTGCAGATAGAGAAAGTCCGCCGAATGGATATTAGCGAGGCGGTTTATTACGAAGTCATCCGTCAAAAAACAGCTTCATTGATTTCATCATGTTGCGCAGCAGGAGCATCATCTTCTGGAGCTTCTGAAGAAGTGGTGGAGATGATGAAGAATTTTGGCGAGAAAATTGGTATCGCATTTCAGATAAAAGACGATTTGTTTGATTTTGGCGTGGACGATGTTGGAAAGCCTAAAGGTTTGGATATCAAAGAAAAAAAAGTTACACTACCTTTAATTTATGCCTTGAATAAGGCATCAAAAGCAGATAAAAAACACATCATCAATTTGGTAAAAAACCATAACGATGATGAGATTAAAATTAACGAGATCATCACATTTGTGCAAGAAAACGGTGGTTTAGCTTACGCAGAAGAGCAAATGATGGGTTATCAAAAACAAGCGTTTAATATTTTGTTGAAATTTCCACCTTCTGAATTTAGAGACGGATTGGAAAACCTAGTACGATTTACCACAGAAAGAAAAAAATAAATGAGCCACGAATTGATATTTTTTGGTGCTTTTGCACTTTTTATAGTTTTGATGCTAGCATTAGACTTGGGCGTTTTCCATAAAGATGACAAACCTGTAAGCTTTAAGCAAGCGGCAGTTATGAGTGCGATATGGATTTCCTTTGCCATCGGGTTTTACTTTTTCTTAAAAACGGAAGGGCATCTGTTACACAACATTCAAGACCAAGCTCATCTAGAGCAGGTGGTAAAAGACCATCAGCACAACATCACTGTTAATTCGCCCATTTTTGAAGAAAACCTACATAAATATACCGACAACCTTAGTTTAGAATTTATAACTGGGTACGTGATAGAATATGCACTTTCCGTAGATAATATTTTTGTGATGGTTTTGGTTTTTGCAGCTTTTGGCGTAAATGAAAAATATTATCATCGGGTACTATTTTGGGGGATTTTAGGAGCGGTATTTTTCCGCTTTATCTTTATTTTCTTAGGTTCTGCTTTAATAACACAGTTCGGGTGGATCTTGTATCTTTTTGGAGCTTTCTTAGTCTACAGCGGTTTTATGATGTTCTTGTCGAAGGATGAAGAAGAAAAAATAGACCCTGAAAAGCATCCTGTGGTTAAATTTGCCTCTCGCTTTTTTCCGGTTTACCCAGAGTATGTGGGGCATAACTTCTTTCATCGTATAAATGGAAAATTATTTATAACACCACTTTTTGTAGTGCTGTTGGTGATAGAGTTTACCGATGTGATTTTTGCAGTTGATTCAATACCGGCTATTTTTGCGGTAACAAAAGATCCATACATTGTTTTCTTTTCAAACATCTTCGCAATTTTAGGACTTAGATCGATGTTCTTTTTATTGATTAATGTGATTCATAAATTCCATTACTTAAAGACGGGTTTATCAATTCTACTGATGTTTATAGGTGTAAAAATGCTTACACACATTTGGCTAAAAGAGTGGGGATTTACCACAATGCACTCCTTATTCATCATCCTTGCTATTTTAACCACCAGCGTGGTAGCTTCTTTGGTTTTCCCTAAGAAAGAGAAGATGAAGTTGAAATAGTTAAAACCCCCAGCAAAACAAGATTTAAAATGTCTAGAGACAAAACAATTTGATATTTGGGTAGTTTATCGTAATATTGCAATATTACATTTATAACGATGGGAGCCTCTAAATCAGATCACTTTACCAAAGAACAAAACAGCCTAGCTATTTTAGCAAAGGCGGTAGCTCATCCGGCTCGGATTGCCATTATTCAATATTTACTAAGTGTAGAGACTTGTATCTGTGGAGATATTGTGAATGAACTACCACTAGCACAGCCCACTGTTTCCCAACACTTGAAAGAACTTAAAAACGCTGGCATTATTAAAGGAAGTATTGAAGGAAACGCCATTTGTTACTGTTTAAATGAATCAGCTATCGCTATTTTGGGCGTGTTTTTCAAGGATATTTCTTTAAAATTAGCTCATCAAAAAGCCAATTGTTGCTAAAAATACTAAAAGCTTGAAGCAGAAAACTTATCGCGGGTCATTGAAATTTTGAGTGTATGTAATCAATTACTCGAATCATCGCAATAAAAAACACTTAAAGAACCAGATTATGAAACTATCAGAATTCAAGAATCATTTAACAAATCTAACAGAAATCAACTTCCAAACGCCAAACGGCGACTTGGTTGCGCAACACTTTCATGTGACAGAAGTGGGCTTAACAACCAAACATTTTATCGACTGTGGCGGAACGGTTAGACTTGATAAAACCGTAAGCATGCAACTTTGGGTGGATCAAGATACTGACCATAGGTTGGTTCCCGAAAAATTATTGAGAATTATTGATTTGTCCGAGAAATTGTATGAAGACGAAAACTTGGAGTTAGACGTAGAATATCAAACAGACACAATTGGTAGGTACGGCCTTCAGTTCAACGGAAAAGTATTTGTACTGACTAACAAATATACCGCTTGTTTGGCAGAAGATGCCTGTGGAATTACGCCAAAACAAAAACAGCCAATCGCAATAAATGTAATCAATAACTGTACACCAGGTGGGGGTTGTTGTTAGTTAGTTAGTTAGTTAGTTAGTTAGTTAGTTAGTTAGTTAGTTAGTTAGTTAGTTAGTTAGTTAGTTAGTTAGTTAGTTAGTCAATTCTAAATTATGAAAACATCGATGTTCCAAGAATTAGTAAATACAGTTTCTAAGCTGAATGTATCAGAGATTAGTGCCGAAAGAAAAGAAAAACTACAGCCGTTAGTCGATTTTGTTCAGTTCAAAGTAAACAAAAAGGAGCAAATTCGTTTAAACTTTATTTGTACGCACAACTCACGCAGAAGCCATTTATCGCAAATTTGGGCTCAGGCTTTGGCCTTCCATTTCGGGATAAAAAAAGTCTTTTGCTATTCTGGCGGAACAGAAGCAACGGCAGTTTTTCCAGAAGCATTAGTCGCTTTGCAAAATGTAGGTTTTAAAATCAATAAATTATCCGAAGATGTAAATTCGGTGTATGCAGTAAAATATGCAGCGGATGAACACCCTGTTGTCGCTTTTTCTAAAAAGTTTGATGCTGAGTTTAATCCATCATCAGGTTTTGTAGCCATACTAACTTGCGTGGAAGCAGATGGTACATGTCCGTTTATTGCTGGTGCAGAGCAAAGGATTGCATTGCCTTTTAAAGACCCCAAAGCTTTCGACAATAAACCGCAAAAGGCAGAAAAATACCATGAACGAAGTTTACAGATTGCTACAGAATTATTTCATGTATTCTCGCAAATAAAACCTTAAAAATGGCAAATAAAAAACTTGGATTTTTAGACCGTAATTTAACGTGGTGGATTTTTGTGGCAATGGCTTTTGGCGTGTCAATAGGGTATTTTGTGCCATCTTTTCCTGTAGTAGTTAATTCGTACAGTAGCGGTTCAACAAACATCCCAATCGCTATCGGACTAATTTTGATGATGTATCCACCTTTGGCTAAGGTTGATTACGCACTGCTACCGAAGGTTTTCAGAGACGTCAAGTTATTATCCATTTCACTTTTATTAAACTGGGTTTTAGGCCCGGTTTTAATGTTTTTCTTAGCGATAACTTTTTTGAAAGATTACCCAGAGTACATGGTGGGCTTAATTTTAATTGGTTTGGCAAGGTGTATTGCCATGGTTTTGGTGTGGAATGATTTGGCAGAAGGAAGCAGTGAGTACGGTGCAGGTTTGGTAGCGCTAAACAGTATATTCCAAGTTTTCGCTTACAGTTTTTATGCTTGGTTGTTCATTACTGTGCTTCCTCCTTATTTTGGTTTCGATGGTGCCATTATAGCTATTTCTATTGCTACTATTGCAGAAAGCGTCGCTATTTATTTAGGCATACCGTTTTTATTAGGGATTTTAAGTCGTGTGGTT
>JBBSTQ010000344.1:0-4180 GCA_038235745.1 Sphingobacteriales bacterium | reverse complement strand
TTTAGTTGATGGAAAATTAGCCGGATATATTGCGCTCGCCGATGAAATTAGACCGGAATCTGCAGAAGCCATCAAAGTTTTCAAACAGAATAACATCAAAGTTTTAATGGCAACCGGCGATAACGAACAAACGGCTAAAGCTGTGAGTGATAAACTGGGTTTAGATGGCTATTTTGCAGAAGTTTTACCAGACCAAAAAGTAAAAATTGTAAAAGATCTGCAGGCAAAAGGTGAATTCGTAGCAATGACAGGCGATGGTGTGAATGATGCGCCTGCATTAGCACAGGCAAATGTCGGAATTGCCGTAGGTTCCGGAACTGATGTGGCTGCCGAAACTGCCGATATTATTTTAGTCAACAGTAATCCACAGGATATTGCAAATCTTATTTTATTTGGAAAAGCAACTTATAATAAAATGATCCAAAATTTACTTTGGGCAACTGGTTATAATGTCGTCTCGATTCCTTTGGCTGCCGGAGTTTTATATTCTTCCGGTTTTGTATTAGGACCTGCGATCGGCGCTGTTTTTATGAGTTTAAGTACCATTATTGTCGCAGTAAATGCACAGTTGTTAAAGAGGAGTATTGCTAAAAAGTGATTATTATAGGACGACCTACTTGTTGTATAAGCTAATATCTAAATAGTTGCTGTCGTTGTTTAATCACGTACAAAGGTGGGATCAAAAGATTTTGGTGATCTCATAATGCATCAATTCCGAAAATATTTCGGAAGCAATGCAATAGAATTTAGAGTATCATAGCATAATTATTTAGTTCAGCACTAATATGGAAGCTGCAGCCGTGCGCGACCCTTATTCTTATTTAATTGTATAGGATTTAACCATGATTATACCAATGAGAAAGTTATACTCACGGTACCTTTGCCTAATAACAAATTAAATTTTGAAATAATGATACATACATACAGTTTGAAAGGAATGAGTTGCGGAGGTTGCAAAGCTTCGGTAGAGAAATATTTGGGTCAGGTCGACGGCGTGACCAGTGTGACTGCCAATTTACAAAATGCAGAAGCAGAACTCACAATGAGCAGCCACATACATATTGAAACTTTACAAAGTGCGTTGCCCTCAAAATATGTGATATCAGAGAAGAAGATTAATATCTCGTAGAATAAGCTATTGATCAGTCCCTATGAAAAAAGTTAGAACGTCTTTACGCTCATTATAATACAATTCATGGGGTCTTGTTGGACGTATAACTTGTAAGAGCTTTTAGCACCTTAATATCACACAGAAATGAAAATAAACGTAAAAAGATTGGGGTTAGCCATAGGCAGCACTGGAGCATTGCTGTATTTGGGTTGTATTCTCGTAATGTTAACGTTGGGTCACGACGGGTCTGTTAAGTTCTTCAACAGTTTATTGCACGGTCTTGACGTTTCAACCATTGTCCGAATGGACATACCACTTTGGGAGGCGTGGTTGGGGATTATTCAAACATTTATCTTGGGCTGGCTTGTCGGGGTTTTTATCGCTGTAGTTTATAATTTTCAAATGAGGAAACTATAATGTTTAACGATATTACAAATTCTGTTTATCCTTTTGATAATCGGTTGATGATGCATTACGATTTAATATCAGATATTAAAGAGAAGTAACGCCTAACGAAAGAAAAAAATAAACCTGACACGTTTTAAATATAATTATGAAAAGATACATCATTTACATTGCCATTTTAGCCATTGGATTAGTCCTGGGTTACGTTTTTTTCGGAAGCTCTTCAGAAGGTTCTGTAAATGACAAAAAGATAGCAGATGTAAGCGAAACTGCCAAACATATGTGGACATGCTCAATGCATCCACAGATTATGAAGCCAGAACCCGGCGACTGTCCAATATGTGGAATGGATTTGATTCCTGCTGAAACCAGCGCGGACGGTCTTGCAATGAACGAAATCAAAATGTCTGAGAACGCAGTGGCTTTGGCAAATATCCAAACCACAATCGTTGGAATTGCCTCGGGAACTGATGGAAATAAAATGTCGCTTTCGGGCAAAATAATGCCCAATGAGGAAGCCAATGCAGTACAAGCAAGTTATTTTGAAGGGCGAATTGAAAAACTGAATGTCAGCTTTACGGGAGAAGAAGTCCGCAAAGGACAGTTGTTGGCCACTATCTACGCACCAACACTTGTGGCTGCGCAGCAAGAACTTATTACAGCCGCTTCAATGAAAGCCTCCCAACCTGCTTTATACAAGGCAGTTCGCAATAAATTAAAACTATGGAAACTTTCAGAAGGTCAAATTAATCAAATTGAAAGTTCAGGAAAAGTGCGTGAAAACTTTCCGATTTACGCAACAGTTTCAGGAACGGTATCTCAAAAATTAGCAGAACAAGGCGATTATGTAAAGCAAGGACAGCCCATTGTAAAGGTTAGTGATCTTGGAACTGTGTGGGCAATGTTCGACGCTTACGAAGCTCAGATTTCTCAATTAAAAGAAGGGCAAAAAATAACAGTTACGACCAATGCTTATCCCAACAAGGAATTTGAAGCAACAGTTTCCTTTATCGATCCAACTTTAAATACAAAATCTAGAACAGTTTCAGTTAGGGCTACTTTAAATAATAAAGAAGGTTTATTAAAACCCGGAATGTTTGTGTCTGCAAAAATTCAAATGTCGAAAAGCAATTCAAAGCAGTCCCAAATTTCTATACCCGCAACGGCAGTGCTTTGGACTGGAAGCAGGTCTTTGGTTTATGTAAAAACAAATCCCAACGAACCCATTTTTGAAATGCGTGAAGTAACATTGGGCACTAAAAACGGGGATGTTTATAACATTGTAGAAGGTCTAAATAAAGGGGAAGAAATAGTTACCAATGGCACATTTACAGTTGATGCAGCCGCACAGTTACAGGGTAAAAAAAGTATGATGAATACGAATGGCGGAAAAACAATGACCGGTCACGAAGGACATTTGGGTATGGAAAATGCAACTAATACGGAAGCTACAAGCCATGTATCTAAAACTGAAAGAATGCAGGTTCCTTCAAAATTTCAAAACCAACTAAAAATTGTTTTTGATACTTATATCACAGTAGAAAATGCTTTGGTAAAGGACAACCCTGAATCTGCAAAAAACGCAGCAAATTCATTATTGAATACCATTTCAACAGTCGATATGAAACTTCTGAAAGATGAAAACGCACACAATCATTGGATGCAATTGGAAAAAGAATTAAAATCATCCACTACGTCAATATCGCAAACAACAGATATTAAAAAACAACGAGAGCATTTCATTCATCTTTCAGCACATTTAATAAATGCGCTAAAAACCTTTGGTATCAACCAAAAAGTATATGTTGATTTCTGTCCAATGGCGAATAACAATGCTGGAGCGTATTGGTTAAGCACTGGAAAGGAAATCCGTAACCCCTATTTTGGCAAAGAAATGTTAGATTTTGGCAGCCAGAAAGATAGCATCAATTAAACTGCTGTGTAATGCCGAGACCAAGACCGTTAAATCAAATGAGTTACACCGCCTATTTTGTACCTTCGTCCTCAATGAAAAAAGCATTCCATAAAGCGACTTCTTTTCTTATGGCATTTGTAGTCCTATTTTCTACGATGTCATTTACGGTAAATTCTCATTATTGTGGAGATAATTTAGTGGACGTTTCGGTTTTTTCAAAATTGAAAACGTGCGGAATGGAATCTGAAAAACAATCCGATCTGGGTTTGCAAAGTTCAAGCTGTTCAATTACAGATAAAAGTTGCTGTAGCGACGAGACCAAAATCTTAAAGGGACAGGACGAATTAAAATTAAACATTAATAAAATCGCTTTTGAACAACAGGTTTTTGTAGCGGTAATTAATAAAACTTATGTAAATCTTTTTCCTTCTGTTAAAGATGCGAAACCATCTCTAAAGGCTTATCCACCACCACTTATATTCCAGCAACTCTTCAAACTTGACGAGACTTATCTAATTTGATTTTTAAACAGTATCACGATAACTGTCGGGATTAGCCTAATTAAATTCCGTTTTGTGATCGTTTTTTTGTGTTCAATTTATTGAACGTTAGCAAATAAATTATTTTATAACTGTTTAATCATCAAAGTTTATGCTAAATAAAAGCATCAAATTCCTTATCGAAAACAAGCTCGTCGCTGTTTTAATGCTCATAGCTTTCGTGGGTTTCGGAACTGTTTACGCACCTTT
>JBBSTQ010000343.1:0-4184 GCA_038235745.1 Sphingobacteriales bacterium | reverse complement strand
GTATTTATTTACAACGGCAAATATGGAGAAGCCATCTAATTTAACAAAAACCACATCGTCAATTTGTTCAACTTCTTCTCTATTGAACTTAGCTGAGGCAATAATTTCAGAAATCTTATCAAAGTTGATGTCCTTTTCATTTGGTCCAATGGCAAATAACTTCACATACTCATTATTGTCAGTCATTTTTCCCAGCAAAGCAGTATCACTTCCAATATACATAGCCAATTGGTCTAGTATATTCTGTAGTAGTGAGTTTAAATGCATTTCCGATAGATTAATGCTAGAAATTAAGGAAATCAATTTTTCCAGATTCCGTAGTTTATTATAATCATTTACTGCTTTGGTTGCCAGTTGCAAAATCTCTTCTGCTGCGTAAGGCTTACAATGATAACCTACGTTTTGACCAATTTGGTTCACAATTTCCTCAATTGAGCGGTCACTGAAAGCGGTGACAATAATAATTTCGGCTTTTGCGTCAACTTCTCTAATATGCAAAGCTGTTTCTAACCCGTCCCAACCTGGCATTCTCATATCCAAAAAAATCACCGCGTAGGGGTTGTTTTCTTCGATAGATTTTTTTATTTTTTCAACGCCGTCCAACCCGTTTATTGCTTTATCAACGCTAAAGACTGGTATGTTGCCGTTATTGGTAAAATTATCTTGCTCGCTTACTTCATCAGTATCGAAAAGTATACTAGCAGCACTCAAAAGTTTCTCACTTTTTTTTGGGCGATACGGAATTAATATCGCCTCAATACTATCTCTAATAGCTTCCTCATCATCTATTATCAGCACTCTGCTATTAATTTCTTCCATATATTATCGTGTCAAACTAAATATTAAAATAAACTGTAATTGTTGCGCCTTTGCCAACACCTTCACTATCTAATAACAAATCGCCGTTATGCCCTTCAATTATGCTTTTACAATTAGCCAAGCCCAAACCACAGCCAGATGATTTTGTGGTGAAACCGCGGGTAAATAAGCTGTCTTTTGTTTCGGCACCAAATCCGTTTCCGCTATCTTCAATTTTTATAACAATTCTTTCTTTTGTAGTTACTACGGCCACTAGAATACGCTTAACATCGTTTTTAGAACTCAATATAGCGTCAACCGAATTTTTAAATAGGTTTAAAAAAACCTGAATCAGTTTAGTACGATCTCCACTTATTTTTGGGACATGAGAAGGTGCGTCAATCAAGAAGTTGATCTGGCTATTCTCAATCGTATTAAATAACATGGCTTTGGCATCTGTCAAAATACTTCTTAGGTCTATCAATTCCCTAACATTGCTTTTACCTACAACATATTGCCGTTGTATGCTCAGTATTTCTTGAATGTGAGACAGAATATTTAATTGGCTAGCTACTAAATCATTAATTTGTGTATTGCTTGATTGATGATTTTCTACAATTTCGCCTATTAAATCAACTACTGCTGCCGTTTTTCGCTCCCCAATTGCCGTAACAAACGCTGGGGAGTTCCCTTCTACAAAAAGTTTTAAGTTTTTTAGGTTTTCAATATCAATATGAGCAACCGCTTGCTGTATTTTGGTGATGTAAGATGCAAAGCCCGTAATCGCATTTCCAATATCGTGTAAAACGCCAGAAGCTGTTTCAAATTTACTTTGCTCAATTGCTTTTTCCCTCAAAATTTCATTCAGCAATTTTTCTTTGTTATAACGTTCTGTTATATCATCAAAAATATACATCAAACTACTTTCATCAAGTTTGTTTGCGGTAAAAGTAAATTGCTTTAAAATAGGGTTATCTGTATTCTTATTAAGATTTACTTCTTTAGAAAACTGGCTAACAATGCTTCCACTTGTGTTTTTGAATTTTTTAACGGCTTCTAATACTTCTGGGACTTCAATCTCTAATAATTCATTTATATTTTCTCCAGTGAGGTCGTTACTCACAAATAAAGGCATCAGTAGTTGAATACCTTTAGCGTTCATTTGAATAATTTTACCGTCAATATCAGCCTCTATTAAACCCATAGGGGTTTGATAAATGATAGAAAGCATCTTCTGAATTTGGCGATCTGCGGAACTTTGACTCAATTTATGCGAGTTTAGCTAGTAAATACTGGTAGCCCATTTTTCCTTTTAATAAACGTATAGTTACTTTGGTTGGCTTTGTAATGTGTGTAAAAATATAGGGTAACGTTTCATCCAAAACATCATTTTTATATTTTTCTGAGACCATAAAATTATTGGTGCATGGTGCAACCTGTTCAAAAAAGTGTTTACCAATGGTATAGGTTTTATCAAGACCAGAAATTTTGCACTCGGCATTGTTATAGGCAGTTACCGTGTTTTCGTAATTCATTCTAACAACTCCAAAATCCAAATGATCTAAATCTTCGGCTTGGGCATCATCGAGCCAGTTGAGCAAATTTGCATCATCAAATGATTGTTTCATATTAAAAATTTAGCGGGTTTAAGTATTTGTTTAAACGAATTCAACCTTGTTTAGTTACACAAATCTTATACTAATAATATAGACTAACATATAAAGTAGCAAAAGATTCTATCCAAAAGAAAATTATTAAAACTGATTTGAGCTCTCAATAATAAACATCAATAACCGGATGGAAAAATTAGCTGCGTAGGTGAGAAAGCTACAGCCAAATAAAAGTTTTAAAATAAAACAAACCATTGTTTTATTTTAAAACAATGGTTTGTTTCGTTGTGTTAACCAAGAAAATATTTATTGATATGAACGCACAACTCTCAAAAAAGGAAATGGGTCAACGGATTACTGAAATCCGTAAATTAAAGGTCTTTTCTCAGAAAGATTTAGCCAAAAGCGTTAAGATTTCTCGCCCTTCGTTGGCTCAAATAGAATTAGGAAACCGCGGGATTGATATTCTTGAATTCCAAAAACTTTCCTAGGTTTTAGGTTTTTCATTGGATGATTTTATGTCGCCAAATTTTACGGCAGATAGCGATTGGCAAACTAAAGGAATTGAGCGAAAAGCAATGCAGGCAGAAGAGCGTATTTCCGTACCCACATTGCAACTCAGCAAATTTAAAAATGTATTACTTTACATTCTCGAAAAATGCGCTGGCAAACCTAATGTTTGCTAAACAGTTCTTTATAAGTTGCTTTCTTTTTCTGATTTCAATTATTATGAACTGTATGAGGAACATTTAACTGGTTCTAACTATCGCAAATTACCTTTTGGCCCAGTTCCGCAAAAAATGGATGCCATTATTGCCCAAATGATTGATTCGGAACAGATACAAAGAGTTAAAACAACTTACCACGGTTACCCAAAAACCCGTTATTTACCTTTAGAAAAAGCGAATTTAACCGGATTAAAAGCAATCGAAAAGGAAGTTATTGATCAAGTGATTGCGCAAATGGGCAATTGGAGTGCAACGGCGATAAGTGATTATTCGCATAAAGATTTGTCCTGGGAAGTGACAGAGGAAGGAAAAGATATTAGCTATAATCTAGCTTTTTACAGGGATTTGCCTTATTCAGTTAGAGTTTATGATGAAAGCATAATTAGAGAATTGATGGTAGTACTTGATACGCTTACCGAATTTGATAAAGATTCAAAAAGACTTCTAAAAAAATATAGAAGTTTGGTTTCTGACTTGTAAGTTGTTAAAACCATCTTGAATGTAAAATCTAACGAAAGACCGCCTTTCAGTTTCGAGATGAATAATTTAGGTATCGAAACTTGCATTATTAAAGTGAAGAAAATCGCTTGCGACAGTTTAAAAGGCAGAGGAGTAAATTCTGGATTAAGATTGATTTATGCGCACTTCCCTGATGAAGGAAAAATAATATTCATTGAACTTTATCATAAAAAGATAAGGAAATGGAAGATAAAGAACGGATAAATTGAATTTTAAGTGATACCATTTATGCGGATATAATGGCTAAATATTTACCACATAGATACATAGTTTTTGTTTGTAAGACAAAGCATGTTTTTTACTTAACATAGCGTTCCGCTTTGCGTAACATAGCTATGTTAACTATTTCTTTCTCAAGAACCTATAAATCTATTTGGTGTTCAACAATAAACGGCAGGTTAATTATTTAATATATCTGGTATAAGAGGTAGTATAATGCAATCTGAAAATTTAACAATACTATCAATTTCATTTAGTACGTCAGAGCACCAAAGGTAAAAAAAAAAAAAACTGAGTTCCGGTTTCTGAG
>JBBSTQ010000342.1:0-4192 GCA_038235745.1 Sphingobacteriales bacterium | reverse complement strand
GATTCCGTATTGTTGATTGCAGAAGGCGTAGGGACTGATCGTTTATTGGCGCTAACATCTAGTATTGGCGATGCTCAAATTAAAGGTGAATATGATTTGAACACGCTTCCGGCAGCATTTAAAACCATTGTAAAAAGATACGTTCCATCCTACCAAACGCAAATTGTTAAGGCGAAGAACCAAAACTTTGAGTTTAAGGTAGATTTGAAAAACTTCGACTACCTATCAAGTTTGTTTATCCCCGAATTGAAAATTCCGGAAAGGGGAGCTTTTAATGGCAAGTTCAATTCTGCAAAAGATACCGTAACACTAAGTGGTTTTATAAAAACCTTGACTTATAACGATATCACATTCAACAACATCATTATTGACCAAAATACCAACAGCAAGTCTTTAGAAGCCATTGTCTCTATGGATAAAGTGGAGTTTTCAGAGGGCGGTGCTTTTGTGCAGAATATCATTATCCAGAACACGCTGAGAAACGACAGCCTAACCTTTAACGTGAAATTATCTGATAAAGACGCCGTAAATCAGCTGGATTTATACGGTTTGGTAAAGTTTGGCACTGATACGCTCGCAAAGTTAAGTCTGTTACCGTCTGAAGTGGTAATTGATAACCAGGTTTGGAAGATACAGGATCAAGTGAAAATCAAGTTTGAAGATGCCCGTACCATTATCGAAAATTTTGAACTGAGTAGTAACAATCAGCTAATTGCGATAAACGGTGCTATCTCCAAAAAGGAAACAGACGGATTGGAAGTAGTTATTGAGAATTTCAAAATGTCGTCGTTAAGCCAACTCACAAAAGCTTATGGCGTAAATTTAGAAGGAACTATGAATGGTACGGCAAACTTATCAGCGATATTGGGTACGCCAAACATAAAATCAGACTTAACTATTGATACCTTAAAATACAATAAAACCGTCATCGGGAATTTAAAAACGGTTGCTATGTATAACAATGCGACCAATAAAATAGATGTGGATGCTACCATTTACAAACGGGACGCAAAAACTATGGATGTTAAGGGGAACATTGATATAAAAAGCGAAACAAATAATTTGGATTTAAATGTAGCGCTAAACAAAACTGAATTGGTTATTATAGAGCCTTTTGTAAAAGAATTGGTATCAAACTTAAAGGGGCAAATAAGTTCTGATTTAACCGTGAGCGGGAAGTTTAACAATCCTAAAATCAACGGAACAGTAGACTTTGAGAACACGGGTTTAACGGTAAACTATCTTAAAACTGCGTACACTTTTACGCATAAAGTGAGTATCGAAAATAGCATCATCAATATAGAAAATTTAAAGCTTAGAGATATAAATAGCAATACGGCAGTAGCAAACGGAACTGTTGATTTACGCTCGCCAGATAACCCTGTGATTAATGCAGAGCTTAACGCCATCAACTTTATGGCGCTAAACACCACCCTAAAAGACAATCAGCTTTATTTCGGGAAAGCTTTTGCTACCGGCAAATTCACTTTTACCGGCCCTATTGACGCGATGAAAATCAACATCAAGGCAAAAGCTGAAGAAGGAACAGAGTTTACTATTCCGCTAAATGGCGCTTCTACAATTAGCTCAAGTGATTTTATAGTTTATGTAGCCAAAGATTCTTCTTTAAACAAAAAAACGGAACTCAATTCGTTCAACGGTATAACCATGGAGTTTGATTTGAGTGTTGATGAGGGAACAACTGCTTATATTTTAACAGAAGTTGGAAATTTGACAGGACAAGGAACCGCACAGTTGAACATGAAAATTACCAGTCTGGGCGATTTTGAGATGAAAGGAGACTATATCATTGATGATGGTCAGTTTGATTTTACGGCGAATAACCTTATCAATAAAACTTTTGAAATTAAAAAAGGAGGAACAATCCGGTGGACAGGCGACCCTGCTGATGCTGAAATTAATCTTAACGCCAGTTATAGTACCAGAGCTTCTTTAGGTCCACTTTATGCGGCCGCAGGCAGAACTTTGCCAGAAAGAGACCAAAATTTGAGAGTGTTGGCCGAAGCAGAAATGCTTTTGAAAGGCTCACTGTTAAACCCACAGATTGACTTCAATTTGAATTTCCCCAACAACTCTGGCTATAAAACCGAGTTGCAAGGCTATCTGGACGATAAGGATAACGAAGCCCAACAGGTAATTAGTTTGGTGGTACGTAACAGTTTTAACGGCAACGCTAGCGGAGGAATCGGTCTTGATGATCAAACGCTAATTGGATCTGGCTTGGAGTTAGGTTTCAGTAAACTGCAGAACATCGTTTCCCAAAGTTTGGGGGTAAAAAATCTGGATTTTAACCTTCGCTCCTTAAGCGAATTTGGCATCGGCTACAGTTTTTTCAACGATCGTTTAAAGGTACAAGGCAACTTTGTGAATAACAGAAACACAACGGGTAACTTCAATAATAACGTTTTTAATTCGTCTTTAAACGATTTGACGCGGGATGCGCAGATGACTTATGATATCAAGAAAGATGGAAGTTTTGTTGGTAAAATCTTCAACCGGCCATCAAACCGTGATTTCTTTAATTTAAACACTGATATTTACACCAACGGAATTGGTTTGGTGTACGTTCAAGAGTATGATAACTTTAGTGAGTTCTTAAAGAATACTTTCGGTCGCAAAGCAAAGAAAACCGAAGACGAAGAGAAAGAAGAATCTGATAAGCGAACAAAAACACAGCAGACGCCAATTGTTGCTGCACCTAAAAATGAAGAGGAATAATTGAGTTTATCAGTTAATTGGTTCATTAGTCATTAGAACTTTTATGAACGTTCAGGAATAGTGTATTAGTGGTCAGTTTTTTGTTTTTTTGTTGATTTGCAATCCGTTTATATCAAACGCCACTCAAAACCGAATCAATTGATGTCAGAAACTCGCTTCTCCGTAACAAATTTGTCTAATTACTTAACTTACCTCACTGTTACCTGCAAATTTGCGCTTAGTTTATTATGTTTGAGAATAGGTTAAAAACTATGTTTGCTTGTTCATAAAGCAAACCTGATTATAATATACATTTCCGACATGAAAATCAAAATAATTACCCTTCTACTTTGTTTTATAGGTTTCCAAACAAGTTACGCACAATTTCAGCAGAACAACCCAGGAGCAAACCACGGCAACAAGTTTGAACAGTTGGAAACCATCATAAGGGATCCAAATATGTATCGGTCGGCTTCGGGCGCACCAGGGCCCAAATACTGGCAACAAAAAGCAGATTATGTAATAAACGTTGAGCTTGATGATAAAAACCAACGCATTACCGGTTCAGAAACCATTGCCTATACCAATAATTCGCCAGATCCATTGACTTATTTATGGTTGCAATTAGATGAAAACCAGAACAAGGCTAATGCGGATAGCAAGTTTTTTGATGGAAGTAAAATGGGCGATGCGGTTAGTGCCAAGCGACTCAATACCTTAATCGGGGGCGAAAACAATTTAGGTATCAATATTTTAAAAGCTACGGAAGCTAACGGCACTCCGTTGAAATACATCATCAACCAAACCATGATGCGGATTGATTTGCCTAAGACACTAGCTCCTGGCGCAAAATTTATATTTAAAATAGACTGGAATTATAACATCATTAACCGCATCGCAGAAGGCGGTCGTGGTGGTTACGAATATTTTGCTGACGATGATAATTATCTCTATACCATTACCCAGTGGTTTCCAAGGATGGCAGTTTACTCTGATTTTCAAGGCTGGCAAAACAAGCAGTTTACAGGCAGGGGCGAGTTTGCTTTAACTTTTGGAGATTACAGAGTAAATATCACTGTTCCAGCAGATCATATTTTAGGTGCAACGGGCGAATGCCAAAACTATAGTTCTGTATTAAACAGTGCTCAACTGAGCCGGTGGAAGCAATCTCAAAATGCCAACGAACCTATTGAAGTGGTTACTTTAGCGGAAGCTAAAAATGCCATGAAGTCTAAATCATCAGCCAAAAAAACTTGGATTTATCAAGCGAATAACGTTAGAGATTTTGCATTTGTAAGTTCCAGAAGATTGGTTTGGGATGCCATGAAAGTGAATCTTGATGGTGGTAATTCGCCAATGGCCATGTCATATTATTGCCCAGAAGCTTACGGGTTGTACCGGAAGTATTCCACGAAAGTGATTGCCAATACTTTAAAAGTTTATTCAAAACATACCATTGCGTATCCTTATCCAG
>JBBSTQ010000341.1:0-4195 GCA_038235745.1 Sphingobacteriales bacterium | reverse complement strand
TTAATCCGGCTACGTTAATGGTAAAGTTTGCTTGGTTGCTACTTTGCGAAAGCACTTTTCTACCTGATAAGTCAAAAATACTTGTTGTTGAATTAAGTGCAGAAACACCATCATTTGGGATACTGATATTTACAACATCAATCACTGGGTTTGGGCTAACGCTCACATTAGCCGTTAAAGTTTGCTTTACAACCACAACACCAGAGAAAGTCTCGGTATTGTCATTGTCTAATTGGCGCAAGCGGTAATAGCTTGTGGTAGCAGGGCTGTTATCTTTAAACCTGTAAGTAGCTGGTTTGCCTTCTGCTTTTACAAAACCAATCTTCTCCCAAGCAGTATCGCTCATTCTTCTTTGCACCTCAAAACCTAAATTATTAGTTTCTGATGCGGTTACCCAAGTTAACAAATTACTGTTCGCTTCTTTTGCGCCAACAAACGACACTAATTTCACGGGCAAAACACCGGTAAACATCAATTTTACTTGGCCGCCAGTTGTGGTTGCAAGCCAACCAGTCGGCAACGCAGGTGTAAATGTTGGAGTGCCAGTTATAGTTCCTCCGTTTGTATTAATTAAAACTACTACGTCACCATCTGCTGGAGTGTAGTTAAAAGTTGTTGCTATAGTTAAGCCTCCAACGCTAACATCTGCCGCAGAAGTTATTGCATTTAATTGATCGTAATTGACACCTGCCGTTGTAGCTCCATTAACCTCTGCAACATACTTGCCGTTAACTATATTTGTTGTACCCGATAAAACAATAATGCTTGCAGAAGCACTACCTGGAGAAATTTCACTTGTTGTTGGCGCTAAAGAAGTAGTGCTAGGCGTAATTGCGCCTGTACCTCTTAATGTGCCATTATTTGTAAAAACAACATTTGCGTTGATTCCAGTGTTTGTACCGGTATTCATTGTGGCGATACCGTTATTTAAAAATGATGGATCGGTGGTACTGTTAGTACGCTGTAATGATTGGTTAAACGTAATTGATCCAGTAGCTCCGTTTGTAAATACGGACCCCAACTTACCAATTCCATTTCCACCTATTCCTGTTGAACTCATGATTCCGTTATTGGTGATAGTTGCAACACCTGTGCTACTAGCCAAATTCAACGCTCCAGATGCAGAACTAGTTAATACAACGGTTTTTGTTGCATTGTTGATAAAAATAAATTCGTCCGCAGAGAAGTTATTTACTGCACTCCCAACTGCATTAATTGTTAAAGCGCCCGCATTGGTTAATGTTACTTTACCAAAAACCTGTAAACCGGGTCTGTTGTTAGCAACGTTTGACATATTAGTATTGGCAGTATTTGTAAAACTCATAACATTATTGTTAGTGATGTTAAAGGCTCTCCCTACTGCACCATTCAAACCGATTGCACTATTATCGCCCCTAAAGTTCCCGTTGAAAGAAATAGTCCCGTTGTTTACAAAACTTAGAGGACTAGTTGCATTATGGAAAGTCACAAAACCGTTTGGAGTTGCCCCCACTACGTTGATTGTTCCAAAGTTTGTGAAATCACTACCAGAATTTGTGAAGAATGTTATAACACCGGTTGCATCATTTACTCCTGTCGCAGCGACATTAAAATTAACAGTGGGCGAAACGCCAACCGCTTGCCCTATCGTGAATTCTAAACCCTGATAGTGGAAAATGCTGTAACTTCCTGTTGGGATAGTAAATCCAGCACCTTGCAAAGACCCTCTAGAACCAGCTGGCATCAGCAACACCGTGTGGTTTAAAGCAGTGGCTGGTGTTAGT
Organism: Sphingobacteriales bacterium; assembly: GCA_038235745.1. Classification (GTDB taxonomy): domain Bacteria; phylum Bacteroidota; class Bacteroidia; order Sphingobacteriales; family Sphingobacteriaceae; genus Pseudopedobacter. The sequence continues at coordinate 2,432 of JBBSTQ010000341.1, read as the reverse complement.
GTTACCGTTCCATTTGCTGTAAAAACTGCCGTAGCATTTGATTGACTGAAGTTGACACACGCACCATTATATTGCCCAACGGTTGTTGATGCCGTGGTATTAACCGTCAATGTTGCGCCTGCATTATTTGTCAGCTCACTTACTGCAGTACCTGAACCATTCTTTAAGGTAATACCAGAACGATTCGCTATGCTAGTGACCAATAATGTACCTGAATTTTCAATAATTCCGCCGCCTATCTGCAGTGCATCATTATTGCCTACGGTGGTTGTGATGTTTAAAGTGGCACCGCTAGCAATTGATAAAGCTGGCCTAGGCGAATCACCAAAAAGGTTCAACGAATTAATTAAGAAATTACCACTGCTGATGTTAACACTAAAATTGCCAATAACCACATCATTTGTTGCACCAGGCAATACATCACCACTCCAGTTTGCAGCAGTCGCCCAATTACCATCGCCTCCGCCACCATCCCAAGAAATAGTTTGCGCAAAAACGGCATTAGCCGAAGTCAATAAAAATAGAAAAAGCGCCGAGCCTAAGCGAACCCTTTTTTTGTTGTTTAGTAAATTTTTTTTCATGTTTTAAAATTTAATCGTTTAACATTTTTTACCCCATAACATTAAACACAACTTCCCTGAAAAAGGACTGAAGTAAGTTAAAATTGATGAAAGTTATTTGGTTTATAATTTATGAATGCTTTAATTTTTATAGCTATTCAACAATCTAATTTAAAGGAAGAAATGATGGATTACGAATATTGTCAAAACATGATTATATTTTGCGATAATAGTATCATGTTTGGAAATAAAATAGCAGATTTTTTCGTCATCTAAGCGTTATACAAAGTGTAAAAAACTTTATTTAGTTGGTTATCTCTTTAATTCGCATTCAAAACACTAAATAGAGCTGTTTTAATCTTACTTTTTAAAAATTTTCTATGTGGTATAAATTGGTATTATTATAACACTAACGCCGTACGCAATTAACACTAAAAGATTATCCTGTGATTTATAATTGATTTTAAATGATTAAACAACTTAATTTATTTCGGACTCTGTCTTATTTTTAGATTTTCAATTAACGTCCATCCAATAAGGCTTTAAAAGGTAAATGAGACGAGTTGTAAAACGTTGTGAATGTGGACTATCTCGTTTTTTTTAAAATGCTTTATTGTAAACGATTCTTGAATTGAGTGGATTTGTTGATCGCAAAGGAAACGGGGATTTCGCAACGCTCGATAGTTTTTCGACAAGGGAGGAAACGGAGTTTTTACAGGGTTGCGTTGGGTAATTTTTTAAACACAGAGAACACGGAGGTCACAGAGCTGTGCGGTATCCTGCGCTCCAAGCAGGGAGTCTCTCTTTCATAGAACCCAGCGTTATTTAAGTATTGAAATCAACCTTATTGAACTCCCCAATTTTTATTCGGCTCTGCTCCCATTTCTAAAACCAATGAGCCACCCTTCAACAATTCAGCAACGGGAACATGAAATGAGTTTAGCACTTTCCCGTTTAGCACAGCACTTTGCACACATTTATTTAAGCGAGACGAACCTTTCGCTTCGATCACAAACTTTTTCCCCCGGGCAAAACAATCGCCTAGGTCAATTTCGGTTTTTGTGTAAAGCGGACTGCCAATCTCGTAAATTGGATTTGCTCGTCCACCTCCGTCCGTTTGGAATAAACCGATAGCAGTCATTACCAGCCACGCACTCATCTGTCCTTGATCTTCATCTCCCAAATAAGCATCGGCTGGACCGTAACCATAATAACGATCCAATCTCGAGCGACTCCATTTTTGGGTGCTCCAAGGTTTTCCGGCCCAATTAAATAAATAGGCAAAGTGCATGGATTGCTGATTACCTTGCACCACGGGATAATCCCAATATTGGTCATTCAAGCCGTTGTAACGCTAAGGATCGCTTTGCTTAAAACCCCATTCTAAACGATTCACAAACTTTTCTTTACCAATTATATTAACTAAAACAGGTACATCTTGCGGAACAAAAAAGGTCAGTTGCCGAGCATTACCCTCGACGTAATGTTCGTTTGCACCACTACGGAAAGGGTCAAAGTTCTCTGTAAATTTTCCATTGCTTAGCTTCATGTGGCTGTAACATCTGATCTTCCAGCTTCTCTTTCCCAGCCGTAGCCTTGAAAAGTAGCATCTTGGTGGCCAAACATTATTTTAGTTTTAGCCAACGTTTTCATGTTATAAAATAATGCTGCGGTTTCGTTAGTCGCACTTTTATCTACTAACTAGGTTTTTACAGTAGCCAACGTAGGAACCGGATCTGGTTTAGGCAGAACAACAACAGGCGGCTCTACAATTAATTCTGTTTTGCTATCTTTCTTACACGCACTAAAACCTGTTACAACTAAAAGGCAAACGATAAAGAATTGATATTTAAAATTATGTTTCATAGCAGC
>JBBSTQ010000340.1:0-4206 GCA_038235745.1 Sphingobacteriales bacterium | reverse complement strand
TTCCATACCAACAGAGATGCAAAAGGTGTTGGGTTGTTTTTGGTTAAAAAACATATTGAAGAACTGGGCGGTAGTATAATTGTTGACAGTCATAAAAATGTGGGGACCACTTTCACAATTACTTTTTCTGAAGAATAAATCAGTTTTTACTGAAACAAAAAAAGAGGAATTAATTCCTCTTTTTTTTATGAATGCTAACAAGCGTTAACAGTTATTTTAAATTTTCTAAAGCATTTCCGATACGTTTACAAGCTTCACGCAATTCATCTTCAGATGCTGCATAAGAAATTCTGATGCATTTTTCGTTTCCAAAAGCTTCGCCCGTAACGGTAGAAACATGAGCTGTATTTAATAAGTATAACGAAATATCCTCTGCATTATTCATGGTCTTGCCATCAATAGTTTTACCGAAGAATGCAGAAACATCAGGAAAAAAGTAAAAGGCACCATCTGGTAAATTAACCTTTACACCCTCAATAGCGCTCAACAACTCATGTACAATTCCTCTTCTTTTCAAAAAGGCATCACGCATTTCGTGTACTTCTTTTAAACCACCGTTAAGTGCAGCTAAACCAGCTTTTTGAGTGATGGAGCAAGTTCCAGACGTAACCTGACCCTGTAATTTATCGGCAGCATCAGAAATTTCTTTTGGTGCAGCTAAATAACCAATTCTCCAGCCCGTCATTGCATAAGCTTTAGAGAAACCGTTCACTAAAATGGTACGGTCTTTTACAGATGCAAACTCGGCAATAGAAACGTGACCACCAACAAAATTGATGTGCTCATAAATCTCATCAGAAAGGATGTAAATGTTCGGGTATTTTTCAAATACTTTAACCAAAGCGGCTAATTCTTCTCGGCTGTACACGCTGCCAGTTGGGTTACATGGCGAAGAGAACATAAACATCTTCGTTTTTGGTGTGATGGCGGCCTCTAATTCTTCAGCAGTGATTTTGAAGTTGTTTTCTGCAGTAGCGTTGATATAAACAGATTTACCTTCTGCCAATTTTACCATTTCAGAATAAGAAACCCAGTATGGCGTTGGGATAATTACTTCATCTCCAGGGTTCAACATTACTGAGAGTGCATTAGCCAAAGCTTGTTTTGCACCCGTAGAAACTACAATTTGGTCAAAATTAAAATCTAAATTATTCTCTCTTTTTAACTTCTCTGCAATAGCTTTACGCAAGTCTGGGTAGCCAGAAACAGGAGTGTAGTAAGTGAAGTTTTTCTCCATTGCTTCAACCGCTGCATCCTTTATAAATTGCGGCGTATGAAAATCAGGTTCTCCAAAGCTTAGGTTAATTACGTTAATCCCTTTTGCAGATAATTCACGACCTAATTTGGCCATTTTAATAGTTTGGCTCTCTGCCAAATTATTGATTCTGTTAGATAAAATACTCATGGTTTTCGTTGAGTTGCAAATATATAAAAATTGTTTTTATGAGGTTAACGAATCTAAATTGAATAAGTTTGCAAATGCAGTTATTTTAGAACACCAAGCACTTGAAACTTCAACCCAAGTTAAAAATTATTCTATTTTCTTTAATTGTTAGCATTACATTAATGTTAATGAAGTTTGGAGCCTATTATATTACCGGATCCAACGCTATTTTAACAGATGCTGCGGAAAGTATTGTGAATGTTTTGGCAAGTACGTTTGCCTTTTATAGTATTTACCTAGCCGCACAACCTAAAGATGAAAACCATCCGTATGGCCATGGTAAAGTGGAGTTTTTTTCAGCTTTTGTGGAAGGTTCGTTAATCGTTTTAGCCGGATTAATTATTGTTGGAAAATCAGGCTATAACCTCTTTTACCCGCAAATCTTAATTGATATTTTAAACGGTGTATTCATCATCGGTTTTACCGGAATTATAAACGGTGTTTTAGGTTTATATCTTGTTAAGAAAGGAAAGAGCTTAAGATCTATTACTTTAGCTGCCGATGGCAAACACTTGATTACCGATGCGATAAGTACTTTGGGCTTGATGATTGGCTTGGCAATAATCCATTTTACCGGTTACGCGATTTTAGATAGCCTGATTTCGATTGGTGTTGGATTTTTTATCGTTTACAATGGCTATAAACTCATCCGAAAATCTGTAGGAGGATTGATGGATGAGGTAGATACTGAGGTGGTAAATAACGTGGTTACTTTTTTAAACGCGAACCGTAGAGATGCTTGGATTGATGTACACAATTTTAGAGCACAGCGTTATGGCGCAGAAACCCATGTTGATTGTCACGTTACTTTGCCTTATTATTACGACTTAAATACCGTTCATTTTGAAATTTCTGAAATTGACCGGTTGATCAGTGAAAGTTTAGAAGATAAAACGGAATTTTTCATCCACGCAGATCCTTGTCTTCCACAATGTTGCCATTACTGCAATGTAAAAAATTGCGCAGTACGTAGCGAACCGCAAACAAAAAACATTGTTTGGACTTTAGAGAACATCACAAAAAATAAAAAGCATTTTGAGCAATAATGGATAACAAAAACTTTAATGTTCGGGTTTACGGCATCATTATCAACTCCGAAAATGAGGTTTTGATGAGTGATGAAGAAACAAAAGGAGTGAGGTTTACAAAATTTCCTGGTGGTGGTTTGGAGTTTGGCGAAGGTTTAATTGATGGCTTAAAACGGGAGTTTTTAGAAGAATGTAATTTACAGGTAGAAGTGATTTCCCATTTTTACACCACAGATTTTTTTGTGGCATCTGCTTTTGGTGGCGGGCAGTTGATCTCTGTTTATTACTTAGTGAAACCTTTGCAAGGCTACAATTTTAAAATTACCGATTGTGAATTTGATTTTGAAGGGCAAAACGGGCAAAGTAAGCAGTGTTTTAGATTGGTAAACATCGTAGATTTGACTAGGGAATCCGTTACTTTCCCAGTTGATAAAAATGTGGTTGATTTATTAAAAATGAATTATTATGAGTGATTTAGTCGCAAGAGATTTAGATAAAATTTGGCATCCTTACACGCAAATGAAAACGGCTGCCGAGCCGATTCCCATTGTTAAGGGCGAAGGTGTTTATTTATACACCGAAGACGGAAAAAAGTTGATTGATGCAGTTTCATCTTGGTGGGTTAACATTCATGGGCACAGTCATCCATATATTGCGCAAAAAGCATTTGAGCAGTTGCAACAGTTGGAGCATGTGATTTTTGCTGGCTTTACGCATCCGCAAGCGGTTAAATTGGCCGAAAATCTGCTGAGCATTATCCCAGCAAACCAAAAGAAGATATTTTATTCTGATAATGGATCAACTGCGGTAGAAGTCGCAATGAAAATGTGCCTGCAATATTGGTTTAACAAAGGAGAGCATCGCCAGAAAATCTTAGCATTTAATAATGCCTATCACGGCGATACTTTTGGCGCAATGGCAGTTAGCGGGAGAAGTGCTTGGACAGCCCCTTTTGATGCTTTGTTGTTTGATGTAGAGTTTATAGATTTACCCACAAAGCAGAACATCGCAGTTCTCAAATCTCAAATCTCCAGTCTTAAATCTCAGCTAGCTTGCTTTATTTTTGAGCCTTTGATTTTAGGTTCGGGTGGGATGTTGATGTACGAGGCTGAATTATTGAACGAGTTACTTTTACATTGTAAACAAGAAAACGTATTAACCATTGCTGATGAAGTAATGACAGGTTTTGGACGGACAGGGAAGCTTTTTGCACTCGACCATATTGAAGCGAATGCCGACATTATGTGTTTTTCCAAAGGTTTAACCGGCGGAACCATGGCTTTAGGCGTAACTTCTTGCACCGAAGACATTTATCAAGCTTTTCTTTCGGACGATAAAATGAAAACCTTATTCCACGGACATTCATTTACCGCAAACCCTGTTGCCTGTGCGGTTGCAAACGCGAGTTTCGATTTGATTACCAAGCCAGAAACAAAAGAGAATATTGAACGAATTCAACAAAAACATCAAGCGTTCAAAGAAGAAATCCAAAGTCATCCCAAGCTAAAAGACGTTCGCCAAACAGGAACCATCATCGCTATGGAGTGGAATACAGAAGCAACTTCTTATTTTAGTGATATTAGAGATCAACTGTACAATTTCTTTTTACAAGAAGGAATTATTTTGAGGCCTCTTGGTAATATATTATACATTATGCCTCCTTACTGCATTTCTGATGATGATTTGGATTATATTTATGGGAAGATTAAGTTAGCGCTGGCGAGGTTTTAGGTT
>JBBSTQ010000339.1:0-4208 GCA_038235745.1 Sphingobacteriales bacterium | reverse complement strand
TAAATTGGCTATAATGTTTTTATGCCTAACACTTCTTCAGCGCCAATTTCAAACGCAAGCAATTTGGCATAATCAATGTGCTGTATTTAAAAGCATTTCATCTCCACCGGATTACCAAGTCCCTTAAATTACTCCATTATGGCAACAGATATTTACAACATCAAAAAAAATTTAAACATAAACGGTAAAGAAAGCGCTTATTACAGCCTCCCCGAATTACAGAAACAAGGATTCAATATCGAGAAATTGCCATTTTCTATCCGGATACTATTAGAAAACGCTTTACGAAACTTTGATGATTTTGCTGTTACCAAAGAAAACATAGAAACCATTTTACATTGGAAACCAGAAGGTTCCGACAAGGACATTCCATTTAAACCTGCCCGTGTATTGATGCAGGATTTCACGGGAGTACCGGCAGTGGTAGATATTGCGGCACTTCGCGAAGAAGTAGCCAGAAAAGGAAAAGATCCAAACACCATTAACCCGTTAATACCAGTGGATTTGGTAATTGACCACTCTGTTCAGGTAGATTATTTTGGAACAGAATATTCTTATGGCCGTAATATCGAAAAAGAATACGGACGAAACCAGGAACGTTATCAGTTTTTGAAATGGGCGCAAAATTCGTTCGACAATTTTAGTGTGGTTCCTCCAGGCATGGGAATATGCCACCAAGTAAACCTCGAATACCTTTCCAAAGGCGTGGTGGAGCGAAACGGAGAAGTATTCCCAGACACCTTGGTGGGGACAGACAGCCACACCCCGATGGTCAACGGAATTGGCGTAGTTGCTTGGGGCGTAGGTGGCATTGAAGCGGAAGCGGCCATTCTTGGTCAGCCTTTATATTTTATTATGCCAGAAGTTATCGGACTAAAACTTACCGGGAAATTACCCTTGGGGGCTACCGCTACAGATTTAGTATTAACCATCGCCAACCTGTTGCGTAAACTAGGGGTTGTCGGCAAATTTGTAGAAGTATTTGGTGAAGGAGTTGCTAGTCTTTCCGTCCCCGACAGGGCAACCATCGGAAATATGTCGCCAGAGTTTGGAAGTACTATCACTTATTTCCCCATCGATGACAAAACTTTGGAATACATGCGCCAGAGCAACCGGTCAGAAGAGCAAATTAATTTGGTGGAAACGTATTGCAAAACCAATATGCTATGGCGTGAAAACGAAGACAAAATCACTTATACAGATGTATTGGAACTTGATCTTTCTACCATTGAACCCACTGTTGCGGGTCCAAAAAGACCTCAGGATAAAATCTTATTGAAAGACTTTAAAAATAAATTTATCGATTTGCTGTCCGATTCTTTTGATAGAAGATACATTTCGAAAGACGAACGTGACATCGAGAAATCCATTCTTAGATTTGATAATGAAGGTGGCGATTTACCAGTTTCTGAAAGTAATGAATCGGCAATACCCACAGAAACAGAGACCAAAGAAAAAGATGGATTAAAAACGGTTTGGATTACACGTGGTCAGGAAAAATTTATGCTTTCAGATGGCGCTGTGGCTATTGCTGCAATAACTTCTTGTACCAATACTTCTAATCCTTATGTGATGGTAGGCGCTGGTCTTGTTGCCAGAAAAGCTCGCGAAAAAGGCATCGACGTTAAGCCTTGGGTAAAAACCTCTCTTGCACCGGGATCAAAAGTAGTGACCGATTATTTGGAAAAAGCAGATTTAATGAAAGATTTGGAAGCACTGCAGTTCCATTTGGTAGGTTATGGTTGTACGTCCTGCATCGGGAATTCTGGACCGTTGCCCGCACATATTGCCAAAGCAGTGGAGGACAATAATCTAATTGTGGCATCCGTACTTTCGGGGAATCGTAATTTTGAAGCCCGCATACATCCACAGGTTAAAATGAATTTTTTAATGTCGCCCATGTTGGTAGTGGCTTATGCCCTTGCGGGTAATGTTGATATCGACTTGATTAACGAGCCAATCAGTTTCGATTCCAACTTGGAACCCGTATTTTAAAAGATATCTGGCCAACTAATGCTGAAATAAACGACGTTTTAGCCAAAGTCCTCTCCCCCGATGATTTTGCGAAAAATTACGGTAAAATCTTTGAAGGAAACGAGATTTGGAGAAACCTAGAAGTTCCAAAAGGCAAACTGTACGAGTGGAGTTCTGAGTCTACTTATATCAAAGAAATTCCGTTTTTCCACGGCATTTCAGAAAACCCAGAGGCACTTAAAAATATTGAAAATGCCAAGGCTTTATTGGTGCTGGGCGACAGTGTAACCACGGATCATATTTCGCCAGCAGGTGCTTTTAGCGAAACCTCTGCTTCGGGCAAATACTTACTGGAACGAGGCGTTAAAAAAGAAGACTTCAACTCCTACGGTTCTCGCCGAGGAAACGATGAGGTAATGGTTCGTGGTACTTTTGCCAACGTCCGCATTAAAAATAAATTAGCGGAAAAAGAAGGTGGATTCAGTAAATTTTTACCTACCGGCGAAGAAATGACGGTTTATGATGCCTCTTTAGCCTACAAAAACGCAGGGATTCCTTTAGTGGTTTTGGCCGGTAAAGAATACGGTAGCGGATCTTCCAGAGACTGGGCAGCAAAAGGAACCTTTCTGCTGGGAATAAAATCTGTATTGGCAGAGAGTTACGAACGCATCCATCGAAGTAACTTAGTTGGATTAGGCGTATTGCCACTCCAATACAAAAACGGAGAAACTGCGGCTTCACTCGGTTTAACCGGGAAAGAAACCTTTACAATTACAGGTATCGAAAAAGATATTAAACCACTAAAAGAATTAGATATTGTAGCCACCAATGATGAAGGAAAAGAGATAAGGTTTAAAGCGATTGCCCGACTTGATTCGCCCATAGAAATTGAATATTACCGAAACGGAGGTATTTTGCAGTATGTATTGCGTCAATTTTTGGCTAAAGTGTAAAAAAGATTGGTAGTCATTCTTTTTAGGTTGCAGTTGTTGCTCCAAACTTAGGTACGCTATTGGCTAACGATCTTCTATCTATCAATGAAAAAAAACGAGGGATTATGAGCAGGGGATTTGTAAAGGAAGATGACCAAGAAGAAATTCCAATAGTACCGCCAAGGGCTGATTTACCAAACGGAGCAACCAATTACGTTACGCAAGCTGGGTTAAATGAACTTTTAGAAGAGAAGGAAACGCTTGTTGCCGAACGTGAAAACATCAATAACGAAAACGAGAATGAGCGTCGCATTAGCGTCAATTATATAAATGCTAAACTGCAATTATTGAGTACGCGGATAGTGAGCGCCAAAATTATCACTTTGGACGAGCAACCGCATGACGAAGTTAGGTTTGGTGCCACGGTTAAGCTAGAAATCAATGGCGATAAAAACACACAGACTTACCAAATTGTTGGAGTGGATGAAGCTAACATCTCAAAAGGAAAAATCTCGTTCATTTCTCCCGTAGCTAAAATGTTAGCCAATAAAAAAACAGGAGAAGAAGTGGTGTTGAAGCTGGCAAACGGAAACCGAACTTTCAAAATATTGAAAATCACTTATTAATCAGTTTTGTTGAATGCTCCCCGATAGTCACTATGTGAAATGACAAATTTGCTTGTGAGATGTCTCCCAAGGTCGACATGACAGGGGTGGGCAGTTTTCATGCGTTCGTTACGTCGAGGATCCGATAGCTATCGGAGAGGTCGCACAATTAGGTGTTCAGATAGAATGGCAATTCTACTCGTGAGATGCCTCCCCAAGTCGACATGACTTGGTGACGAAGTATAATGGTGCATCAATCTCAAAACTTCTCACTATCCCTATTACGTTGCGGCTTAACTTTTGAGCTTTATTCATTATAATCAAATCATTTTAAACCCACAATATTATGGAAAGGTCAGAATTAGAATCAATTATGCGGAATATTGAGCACCAACAGCATTCGTCAATTTTAGGAGGAATGCAGGCGGAGTATGAGGAACTGGAAGCATTGGGCTACGTTAAAATCAATTGGAACGAAAGCAAAATAACGGCTACCATCACGCCAGAAGGGCGAGCGTTTGTGGCATCGTTGCCAGCGGAAAAAGATTAGTGTCTGCTAAATATGATTTAAAATATAGTTTTTGTAGCCCATAACCTACACATTCTGAAAAAACAGACAAGCAAAAACTACTTCAAGCAACTAAAACAACTCGCTAGGCTACAAAGCTTTAGTTTAACAAAGCGTAAAAAAGCTGTC
>JBBSTQ010000338.1:0-4283 GCA_038235745.1 Sphingobacteriales bacterium | reverse complement strand
TGAACTTAAAAGCAGTGGGTATTAAAACCGATGAAAAAGGACATGTGATTGTGAACAACAATCTGCGTACAGCGGCAAAAAATATTTATGCTTTGGGCGATGTTAAAGGTGGCCCTGCATTTACTCATGTTGCCTATAATGATCATTTAGTGATTTACGATAACCTGATCAACAACAAAAATAAAAGCATAAAAGGACGGTTGATCCCGTATTGTATGTTTACAGACCCGCAGATGGGCAGGGTTGGAATTACGGAAGAACAGGCGAAGGAGCAGAAACTGAATTATAAAGTGGCGACCTTGCCTATGAAATACGTGGCGAGGGCATTAGAAACTGGCGAAACCTTAGGCTTTATGAAGGCAGTAGTCGACGCTAAAACCAAACAGGTTTTGGGTGCTACAATTATTGGCGAACAAGGTGGCGAGGTAATGTCTGTTTTACAGATGGCTATGCTTGGTAAAATCACCTATTCGCAGATACGCAACACCATGTTCGGACATCCGCTGTTCGCCGAATCATTGAATAATTTATTTATGTCTTTGGATGAATAGTTTAAACGCATCGTTTAATCACACTTTCTGCCTTGCCTTAATTTTACTATTTTTGCAGGCTATACGCTAAACACATGTCCGAAGAGAAATCACTCAACTTTATAGAAGAAATTGTAGAAACCGATTTAAAAGAAGGTAAATACGATCAAATTATTACCCGTTTTCCGCCAGAACCTAACGGTTTTTTACACATTGGCCATGCAAGTAGTATTTGCTTAAACTTCGGTTTAACGGAAACTTTTAAAGGTTACACTAACCTTCGTTTTGACGACACCAATCCCATTACAGAAGAAACCATGTATGTGGATGCGATAAAGAAAGACATCGCCTGGTTAGGCTTTAAATGGGAAAATGAGAATTACGCATCAGATAATTTCGACACACTTTATGGTTATGCCGTAAAACTTATTGAAAACGGTTTTGCTTATGTAGATGAGTTGAGTGCCGAAGACATGGCAACGCTTAAAGGAACGCCAACAGAAGTCGGTAAAAACAGTCCGTTCAGAGACCGCAGTGTTGAAGAAAACTTGGATTTATTTACCCGGATGAAGAATGGCGAATTCCCCGATGGAAGCCGGACTTTACGAGCTAAAATAGATATGGCTCACGTAAATATGATTATGCGTGACCCAATTATTTATCGCATTAAACATGCAAAACACCACAGAACCGGCGATGCTTGGTGCATTTATCCAATGTATGATTTTGCCCACGGTCAAAGTGACGCCATTGAACAGGTTACGCATTCCATTTGTACTCTAGAATTTATTCCTCACCGTGATTTATACAATTGGTTGATTGAAAAACTGGAGATTTATCCATCCAAACAATACGAATTTGCCCGAAAGAATTTGAATTATACGGTTACCAGTAAAAGAAAATTACTGCAATTGGTAAATGAAAAATTTGTTGACGGTTGGGATGACCCACGGATGCCGACCATCAGCGGTTTACGCAGAAGAGGTTTTACGCCGTCATCCATCCGTAACTTCTGTGACCGTACCGGAATTGCAAAACGAGAAAATTTAATAGAATATAGCCTATTGGAGTTTTTTATCCGTGAGGATTTAAACAAAACTTCTTGGCGCAGAATGGCGGTTTTAGATCCCATTAAAATGGTCATTACCAATTATCCGGAAGGGCAAGAAGAAATGTTACCAGGAGAAAACAACCCAGAGGTGGAGGGGCATGATGGCGAACGCCAAATCCCATTTAGTCGTGAACTTTGGATTGAACGTGACGATTTTATGGAAGAGCCACCTAAGAAATTCTTCCGTTTAGGGTTGGGTTTAATGAGTCGTTTGAAAAGTGCATATATTGTGAGGTGTGATGATTTTGTAAAAGATGCTGAAGGAAACGTAACTGAAATCCACTGTACTTACTTCCCAGAATCAAAGTCGGGAGAAGATACATCAGGACTTAAAGTAAAAGGCACAATGCACTGGGTTAGCGTGAAACATGCAAAAACTGCTGAAGTTAGGTTGTACGACAGGTTATTCACCTCAGAAGAGCCAGACAGAGAAGAGGGAGATTTTAAAGATTACCTGAACCCAGAAAGTTTGGTGGTGTTGAAAAATGCATACATAGAGGCTGATTTGGCAAATGCACAACAACAGTTACAAGAAAACCCCGACAGGCGTTACCAGTTTATCCGTAAAGGTTATTTCTGTTTAGATGCAGATTCAACAGCAGAAAACCTAGTTTTTAACAGAACAGCAACTTTGAAAGATACTTGGGCTAAGATGAGTTAATTGTAGTATCAAGTAGTTAGTATCAAGCATCAAGACCTTGTAGGGTTTGATACTTGTTTTAATTGATTAATCATAAATCTGATCGACCTACATTCCCATATCATAACTGTCCCCCGGTGGTGGGGGTTGGGCGTGGTTTGGTTGTTTAAAGTTTCAACCGAAATTTATGTTTCGTATTTCCAAACTATAAGTGTCCCCCGCTGGCGGGGGCAGGGGGTGGTTAGCCAGTTTAACTTTTATATTTCCATTTAAGATTGTCTAATTGCAAGCGTCCTTCCGTAGCTGGCGGCGGGGGATAGGGGGTGGTTAGCCATCCTATATCCTCCAATTTTCATTATCTTTAGCTATGCAAACCTCCGATAATAAAAATTTATTCCACTACAACCCAAAGCTACAACCATTTGCCAATGCAAACAGAAAAAGCATGACCAAAGCTGAGGCTTGTTTATGGAAATTTGTATTAGGAGCTAAACAGATGATGGGCTATCAGTTTAGGCGACAGAGACCTGTTTTGAATTACATCGCAGATTTCATGTGTAAGGAGCTCAATCTCATTATTGAAGTCGATGGAATTACTCATCAGTGGGAAGGAGTTGCAGATAACGATTTAATAAGGGAAGAAAAATTAACGTCAGTGGGCTTTTATATTTTAAGATTTCTGATGAAGAAGTATTGAACGACATTCCAAATGTAATAAGAACAATTGAAAACTATATTTTCGATTTTCAGGAGAACGAAAAACTTTAGGTTATTCCAATAACGAAAATTGTATTTCAGATTTGCGCTGTTTCTTCTTAATGGCGAACCACCCCCTTTAATTCCCCCGCCAGCGGGGGAGACTGAATGGCTACCTTTAAAAGCGGTTATTTAAAGGTTAGTTTTCATGCTACTCAAAAGTCAGTCAAAAAGCAGTCTTGATATTTGCTATTCAAATCTTCTCTAATACTTCTTATACAGATTAAAAAGCACACATTTGTCCCACATGCTCATCACGGGACTTAAATCCAACTGCACAAAATGTCTTTTAAATGCAACTATTGCCGCAGGAAGATTTCGGGTATCGTAGCCAATTCGGCGTAAAGCGTTTTCAACATCAAAGCCAGCAGGTGGTGGCAGGTTCGGAATATCGTACCATAACCCAAACCCAGCTTTGGCCAACTTTTCCCACGGAAAAAGAATGCTCGGGTCAGCCTTACGTTTTGGTGCAACATCTGCATGTCCAATAAAATTTGACGTTGGTATGCCGTAGACGGTTTTTAGTTTGGCTAGCAAAATTAAAAGACTGTTGATCTGCTCTTTGCTAAAAGGTTCAAAACCGTTATTATCAAGCTCGATACCAATGGAAGACGAGTTCATATCGAAATTATTACCCCATTTAGAGTTTCCCGCATGCCAAGCTCTTAAATCGTCGTTTAACATTTGTACAACCTCGCCATCTCTGCCAACAATATAATGCGCACTCGCTTGTGTACGTTCTAAAGTGAAAGTTCTAATGGTTTGTGCTATTGAATCTTGGGCTGTGTGGTGAATAATCACAAAATCTGGTCTTCTGCTACCAAAATTAACCGTGGGAATGTAGGACGTTTTTAGTGCATTGCCCAAAGTATCAAAAAGCTGTGGCGCTTGGTGGGCATCAATTTTAGCGATGACTTCTTTTACCTTATCCTCTTGAATTTTTTGAGCTTGTTGATACGGTTTCGGCGAGCAACTTGCTAATAAAGCGATGATAGTTGTGAAAAGTAAAAAGGAGCGCATTTGTTGTAAATTTTATGGTTGCAAAATACTACAAATTCTAAAATCTAAAAGAATAAATGTTTGGATTATGCGTGAGAGGTTACCCTAACCTAACTTGAGTTTTAGATTTCATCTTAAGAGAAATAACATCTTTAATGCTTTAAGGGATAATTTAGCCTTCTCACACAGTCTCGCCTGCCCTGATGCCGAGCAAACGGCTTGACTTTTTTTTGTTTTCTTTTAAAGG
>JBBSTQ010000337.1:0-4285 GCA_038235745.1 Sphingobacteriales bacterium | reverse complement strand
GGATTAAAGGTTTCAATCTTAGCCAAAATAGTTGCATCAATATCTTTAACCAGCGTATTCAATTTTACCAACGGCGTATTGCCAATGGTTTCTAAAATATTGTTGTACCACATAGGGTAAAGTTAAGCATCTTTCCTGTTTTGATTTATAGGTTTATGGTAATTGTTTTTGAACCACATAGGCACATAGGTTTTTTCGGGAAGTTTATATTTCCATATCGTAGGTATCCCCCTCTGGAGGGGGTTGGGGGAGGCTAATTCATTTAAAAGGAAATTGATTTTATATTGAATTCTCCACCTCCCTCTTTAATTCTCCCTCCACAGGGAGACACGTTGTGGCAACCTATTAAACTTACTCGCCTTTCCAATTACTGTCGTATTTATCCGAATTACTTGGGTTAAGGTCATGTCATATTGATTTATCTGAAATCTATTAAACCTCAGGGTGACAGCCCTTATTTTTGTGGCAACAAAAGTTCTCTTTTCAACATCATTGTATGTTGATTTATATGAAAAAAATTGAGCCTCGACATGGCAAAGTCTCTTAAGTTTATGACATTTTCCTATGTGGTGAAACATTTACTTATCACATTTAGCAATCAAAACCTTGCATTAAATAACCTCCCGAAAGCAAAAAAGCCATTCCGAAAATCGAAATGGCTTCTTTTAAAGAATATCTAAAATTTAGATAAACTAGATAGACTTAATGATATCTCTTAATCCTAAAGCTTTGATGATTGCTCTGTATCTGTTAATATCTTTTTTGAAAAGGTAAGCTAACAAAGCTCTTCTTTTACCAACTAGTTTCTGCAAAGATAGTTGTGTAGAAAAATCTTTTCTGTTTTTCTTTAAGTGACCAGTTAAATGCGCAATTCTATAAGTGAATAATGCTACCTGACCTTCTGCAGAACCTGTGTTGGTTTCTACTTCTCCGTGTTGTGCGAAGATTTCTTTCTTCTTTTCTGTACTTAAATACATTCTTGAATAATATTAAAGTTTGTTAAAATTTATTTTTTAACAGGGTGCAAATCTAAGCTTATTTATTTATTATTCAAATAATTAATTCGCATAATTATCAATGTCTAAAGTCCAATCGTAATCGCCGTAAGCAACCTTCGGGCTACTGTCTTCTGGTATCAGATTAAATTCTTTTAAGATTTTCTTAGTTCCAGATTTTCCTCCAAAATCTCCCCTGAACCAACTCATCAATGTTGAAGTTGTCACTACGTCTTTAGCTTTATCGTATTTGGTATAATCTGTTAAATAAACTTTGGTTGCATTTTGCAATTGCTCATTAACAGTTTTGGCTTGGTAAATCCTTACCGGCGGACAGCTTTTTGCACCACAGTTGATCGCAAAATGAATTCTGAAATCTCTGTGATTCACTCTTAATTGACGCTCAAAGCTTGGTGGAAATATTTTTCCGACATAACCCAAACCAAATTTATACTGAGATTTTCTGATCATCCCGTTTTCAATATCATCAAAACTCAACATGTTCCCGGCAATGTTTATTTGCTTTTTCCCGAAAAATGCTCCTCTGTCTTTAAATTGGTCTTTATCCTTTTTCAGGATTGCAATGATATATCCGTTATAAACGTTTATCCAAAATGCTTTTCGTTGTTCATCTAGCGCCAAAGTGTTTTCCAATTCCTCTTCACTTACTTCTTTAAGGGCTTTCTGTATATCATCAACGCTTTTATTAGCTTTTAAATTATTCAGCATTTGCTCTGAAAGCTGATTAAACTTTGTGGTTTCAATTGGTTTATCACTTTCTTTCGGGCGCTTTATGCCACAGCTGGTAACGCTGGCTACAATCAAAAAAACTGCTAATACTTTCATTATATTTCTCATGATTTTAAATCTTATTTACCTGTAAAGACGTAATTTAATCTAACTTGGTTTTTTTATTTAATATTTTACTCTTTAAATGAGTACATCTTGTACAATGTTTTTAAGCATCATCATACCCACATATAACGAGAGCGAGCAAATACAAATTCTTATCGCCCGCTTACAAAAATCCATCCACAAAAATATGGAGATTATTGTTTGCGATGGCGGAAGTACAGACGATACGGAAAGCAAAGTTAATGCTTTAGGAGTCGCTTTTTATACCTCACCAACTAAAGGACGCTCGCAACAATTGAATTATGGCGCAAGTAAAAGCAAAGGCGATGTGCTTTACTTTGTGCATGCCGATACCCTCCCGCCAGAAACTTACTTTGAAGATATTGAAGATGCGCTTAATGAGGGCTTTACTGTTGGTTGCTACCGATTTAAGTTTGATTCTGATAAGACCATGTTGAAGTTTAACGCTTACTGCACCCGTTTTGATCGGCTGATGTGCAGAGGTGGCGACCAATCCTTGTTTATCACTAAAAACCTGTTTGAAAAACTGGGTGGCTATTGCGAAAACCACAAAATAATGGAGGATTACGATATAATTGTACGGGCTAGAAAAACGGAGAAATTTAAAATTATCCCAAAAGACGTGATGGTATCTGCCCGCAAATATGATTATAACAGCTATTTAAAGGTCAATATTGCGAATTTGCTAGCCTTTGGAATGTACTATGCAAAAATGGATCATGAACGTATTATTCGTGTTTACCGAAAATTGTTGAACCACCCAAAAAACGAAATGAAATACTAATTTATGAGAAAAAAGATTTGTGGCATACAACAGATTGGGATAGGATGTAGTGAGATTCAAAAATCCTGGAGCTGGTACCGAAAGTATTTTAGTTTGGATGTACCCGTATTTGAGGACATTGCCGAAGCTGCATTGATGACCCAATATACAGGAAACAGGGTACACAAACGCCATGCTATTTTGGCGATGAATATGCAAGGGGGTGCCGGATTTGAGCTTTGGGCGTTTACCGATCGTAAGCCAAGGGAAAACGGCAATGTCTTTAAACTGGGCGATTACGGAATAAACATCATCAAAATTAAAGCTAAAGATGTTGCAAAAACTTATGATTTTTTTAAGTCGGAAGGGTTAAACCTGAAAAGTGATTTGTTGCAATCGCCAGACGGGAAATCACATTTTTATCTGGAAGACCCTTACCAGAATTTATTTGAAATTGTAGAGAGTAATAGTTGGTTTAGCACCGATGAAAACTTAACAGGAGGCGTTTGCGGATTGGTGTTGGGCGTTTCTGATGTAGATGCTTCGCTAAAACTTTATAAAGATGTATTAGCTTATAATGAGATTGTTTACGATAAAACTGAAGCTTTCGAGGATTTAAGTTGGGCAAAACAACCTGCAACTAATTTTAGGAGAGTACTGTTGCGCCATTCCGAAAAGAAATCTGGTGGGTTCAGTAAATTATTCGGCGATACTGAAATTGAACTGGTTGAAAGAAAAGACAATACCGCAAACAAGATTTACCAAGGCAGGTTTTGGGGAGACTTAGGCTTTATCCATGTTTGCTTCGATGTGATTGGCATGGGCGCTTTGAAACAAGAATGTGCAGATGCTGGATTCAGTTTTACCGTTGACAGCCAGAACGGATTTGATATGGGAAAAGCAGCAGGTCATTTTTCATACATAGCAGACCCAGATGGCACTTTAATAGAGTTTGTAGAAACGCACAAAGTACCTATCCTTAAAAAACTAGGAATTTATCTGAATTTAAAAAACAGAAATCCAGAAAAAAACCTTCCAGATTGGATGGTAAAACTTTTGGCTTTAGCTAGGGTTAAAGATTAAGGTTTTCCGTTATTTCTGATCTCAATAGTTTTAGGTTCTCTATTTCTTGAGAGTTGATGTTGGGTTTGCGTTGCTGTTTTAATATGTTGAAGGCCGCAAAACTTTTGTAGTAACAAAATAGCAATCCAGCAATAATAAACAATGAAAAAGCGTAATTGCCAAAGGCAAGATTTAACAAAAAGGCAACGGATAAAATATAAATTGAGTAGATAAACAGCGATAAAACCATTCGTACGGAACTTTTAAATTGCTTTTCCTTAATTTTGTTTTTTACGATGTTCTCGAGAAAAATAGAAGGCAATATGTTGAGCAAATAGCCTGAAAGATAAAATGGAAACAACCAGCCTATTTTCAATATCGAGATTGGCTTTGAGGCAATGGTTTTATCATCTAAACCCAAAACTTTCAATCGTTCAAAATAAAGGGAAACCTTTTGCTTCGCTGTTTCAAATGCACTTAAATCATTTGTTTGGGATTGATTTAACCTGTTTACTGTTTCAATTTGTGATGAAATAAACTCGCTATCCTTTAAAACAACGGAGTTTCTTTTCATCAGCAGAATGGCTTC
>JBBSTQ010000336.1:0-4286 GCA_038235745.1 Sphingobacteriales bacterium | reverse complement strand
TGGAAGAGTTTTGTATTATTGCCGCCGGAGCGGTGGTTTTAGAAAACACGGTTTGCGAGAGTGGTTATTTGTATGCTGGAGTTCCGGCGAAAAAGATTAAACCGATTACTAAGGAGCAGAGGGAAATGTTGGAGAAGTTGCCTCATAATTATGTGATGTATGCGGGGTGGTTTGAGTAGGGCAATTGATTGATGGTTTTTTTAATTAACCTTTACAATCTGTTGTAGCTCGTTCAAAATTTTACTTATTCTTAGAAAAATATATGGATACAAAAGTTGTACATATACGACACCCGTTTGTTGTGTTTGTATGACTGAGTTATACATATATATAAGTTAGCACCAATATTATGAAGACATTACAAAAAACATTGCTCCTCCTGACAATCTCTGTTATCAGCGCTTGCAATTCATCTTCTAAAGAAGAAAAACTAAACGATACTATTACTGATACGACAAATTATATATCAAGCAATACAGAGACATATGAAAAGCCAACTATAAATACAGCGAAAGACAGTGTTTTTACTGTTAAGTTCGACGACATTACCCTATCAATAAATGCTTACATAGCAACTGAGGATAATTTTTCTGACCAGATACAAAAAGACACATTACATTTTTATTTAGACCTTGAAGATGATTACATTCAAGATAAATTAATTACAGTAATACAAACCTCTTTAACTGACTTGAGATTTGAACAGAGGTTTGAAACATCTTTCGTTATTCATTATACAGAAGAATATTATGACCAATTAGAGAAGTGGAAACATTACAATTCAGAATGGAGAGATTTAAAAATGACAAGGGATGGAAAATATCTTTATCAAGGATACTCATACGAAAAGAGCAATATATTTCCCAATGTAACAGTAGATGAGTTGAAACAAGAACTTTTAAATGGTAATGGTAAGGATTTTCTAAAAGTTGTAGATGAAATAAAGTTACCCTTTCAATATCCTGTTGACAACTACATAAGTGGCTATTATTTAAGAATAACAGGAAAACGAAATTCTGACGGAAAAATCATAACAAAATTATTAATCGTTACACCTAGCTATGGGTGTTAAAAAAATACTGGTACTAACCACAAATTTGTATTATAATGGCTGAACTGCTTTACGTTATTTCATCGCAATTAACTAAATTTATACGGGCAGACAAGTTTGTACTTCCTATGCCATTACAACACAAATTCGCCAATCGTTATACAACATACCCTAATAAAAATAACAGTAGAATTTAGTTTTAAATCCAAACCCCCACAACCAAAAAAGGAGCTTATCACTAAGCTCCTTTTTTATCTAAAACGGTAATTCTATCTACTTCACTGCTTCAACAATCGCTGCGAAAGCTTTTGGATCATTCATTGCTAAATCAGCTAAAACTTTTCTGTTTAGACCGATATTTTTAACAGCAACTTTTCCAATGAATTGAGAGTAAGACATTCCGTGTTCACGCGTTGCTGCGTTGATACGTTGGATCCATAATCCTCTGAATTCTCTTTTCTTAACTTTTCTGTCTCTGAAAGCGTATTGTAAACCTTTTTCAAGTGTATTTTTAGCAATGGTAAAAACCTTGCTTCTTGATCCCCAGTAGCCTCTGGCTAATTTCAGGATTCTTTTTCTTCTTCTTCTTGACGCTACTGCGTTAACCGAACGTGGCATAATTTAATTGTTTTTAGTAAGAGGTGACCGCACTTTTAAGCTGATTCTTAAACCCAATACTTGGTTAATGATCTAACTATTTTCCGATTGCAAGCATCTTTTTAACATTACCCATATCAGCGTCTGAAACATAGCTGGTAGTTGTAAGGTTACGTTTTTGCTTTGTGGTCTTTTTTGTAAGGATGTGGCTTTTGTAAGCATCCTTTCTTTTAATTTTACCAGTTCCGGTAAGCGAAAAACGCTTTTTTGCTCCGGAATGGGTTTTCATCTTTGGCATAATAATGCTTTTTAATTAATGTGTATATTAATTTTTTCCCGTTTTAGGCGCTACTGTTAAGAACATTCTTTTACCTTCTAACTTAGGTAATAGTTCTACTTTTCCAACCTCTTCTAAAGCCTGGGCAAATTTTAATAATAAAATTTCTCCCTGTTCTTTATAAACGATTGCTCTTCCTTTAAAGTGAACGTAAGCTCTCACTTTTTCACCGTTCTCTAAAAAAGAAACTGCGTGTTTCAATTTAAATTGAAAATCATGGTCGTTGGTATTAGGACCAAATCTTATCTCCTTAATTACAGTTTGCTTAGCATTAGACTTAATTTCTTTAAGCTTTTTCTTTTGCTCGTAAACAAACTTGTTATAATCCACTATTTTACAAACCGGCGGGTTAGCATTAGGGGAAATCTCAACCAAGTCAAGATCCATTTCATCTGCCATGGCCAAAGCTTTTTCGATAGGATATACTCCTTGCTCTACATCCTCACCAACTACCCTTACTTCCCTAGCTCTAATACGCTTATTGATATTATGAAGAGGCTCAGTTTGTCTTCTTCCTCTGTTCGGATTTAATTTAGGTCTAATGTTCCCTCCATCTTTATATTTTAAATTAAAATTTCTTTTTGAAGATGACTGCTAAACTCTTCTATACTCATAGTTCCTTGGTCACCTTCGCCATGTTTTCTTACAGAAACCGTACCATCTTCCATCTCTTTCTCCCCTATAATTAACATGAAAGGAATTTTTTTGACTTCGGCATCCCTAATCTTCCGTCCGATTTTCTCATCCCGAAAGTCGATTAGTCCGCGAATATCGGAATTATTAAGAGATTCTAAAACTTTTTTTCCATATTCCTCATATTTTTCTGAGATCGGAAGAACAATAAATTGCTCTGGCGTTAACCATAACGGAAAATTACCTGCACAATGCTCAATCAGCACCGCTACAAAGCGTTCCAAAGAACCAAACGGCGCTCTGTGAATCATCACTGGGCGGTGTTTTTGGTTGTCGCTTCCAGTATATTCCAACTCAAAACGTTCTGGTAAATTATAATCAACCTGTATTGTTCCCAATTGCCACTTTCTGCCCAAAGCATCTTTTACCATAAAGTCCAATTTTGGACCGTAAAATGCTGCTTCGCCAGTTTCAACTACGGTAGTCAGTCCTTTTTCTGCGGCAGCCTCAATAATAGCTGTTTCTGCTAAATCCCAGTTTTCATCACTACCAATGTATTTGGTTTTATTTTGGGGATCACGCAACGAAACCTGTGCAGTATAATTCTCGAAACCTAAAGCTTTGAAAACATACAGCACCAAATCAATCACTTTTTTAAACTCTTCTTTTACTTGGTCTGGGCGACAAAACAAATGCGCATCATCTTGAGTGAAACCTCTTACCCTGGTTAAACCATGTAATTCGCCACTTTGCTCATATCTGTATACTGTACCAAACTCGGCCAATCTGATTGGTAAATCTTTGTAAGAGCGTGGCTTAACTTTATAAATCTCGCAATGGTGCGGACAGTTCATCGGTTTCAAGAAAAACTCCTCCCCTTCTTGAGGTGTTTTAATCGGCTGAAAAGAATCTGCACCGTACTTATCGTAATGGCCAGAAGTAACATATAAATTCTTGTGCCCAATATGTGGTGTGATCACCTGCTCATAACCGGCTTTCTGTTGTGCCTTTTGCAAAAAATTCACTAGACGCTCACGTAAAGCAGTTCCTTTAGGCAACCAAAGTGGCAAGCCCATTCCAACTTTTTCAGAAAAAGCAAACAGCTCTAATTCCTTACCTAATTTACGATGATCACGCTTTTTAGCTTCCTCAATCATGTGAAGATATTCTGTCAGCTCACTTTGCTTAGGGAAAGTTACGCCGTAAATACGGGTCAACTGCTTCCTGCTTTCGTCTCCACGCCAATAAGCACCAGCAACGTTCATCAGCTTTACAGCTTTAATAAAACTGGTGTTTGGAATATGCGGACCACGACATAAATCGGTAAAGTTACCTTGTGTGTAAAATGTGATTTTCCCGTCTTCTAAGTCCTTTAGTAAATCCAGCTTGTACTCGTCGCCTTTTTCCTCAAAATATTTAATGGCATCAGCTTTACTTACGCCAGCTTTTACATATTCTGTCTTTGTTCTGGCCAGCTCTAAATATTTATCTTCAATTTTTTTGAAATCATCAGAGGAAAACTCTATATCGCCAAAATCAACATCGTAATAAAAACCTGTTTCTATTGCTGGCCCAATTCCGAATTTTGTTCCTGGGTAAAGTGCTTCCAAAGCTTCTGCCAGTAAGTGGGCAGATGAATGCCAAAAAGTTGATTTTCCGTTAGCATCA
>JBBSTQ010000335.1:0-4292 GCA_038235745.1 Sphingobacteriales bacterium | reverse complement strand
TCTTTTTGTTGCGCATAATTGCCCCACAAAATAAAAACAACGCCTTCCTTTAAATCTGATGTAGTTTTAATCACTTCATCCGTAAAGGTTTCCCAACCTTGTTTTTGGTGTGAACCTGCTTTGCCTGCGTTCACAGTTAAAGCTGCGTTTAAAAGTAAAACACCTTGCTTCGCCCAGGCCGTCAAATCTCCGTTCTCAGGAATTTCAAAATCGGGAAATTCAGTTTGTAGCTCCTTGAAAATATTTCGTAGCGAAGGTGGTGTTCTCACTCCTTGCCGTACAGAAAAAGACAAACCATGTGCTTGTCCAACTCTATGGTAAGGGTCTTGCCCCAAAATCACGACCTTTACCGCGTCAAAAGGAGTAAGCATGAAAGCTTGGGAAATGTCCTCGCTTTTTGGATAAATCAACTCGCCCTTTTCTTTTTCATCCAATAAAAATTGTTTCAGTTTTTTGAAGTAAGGTTTTTCAAATTCGTTTCCAAGCACTGCAAGCCATGAAGGTTCTAAGTCTACCGACATATTTATCGTATTTTTATTGATTTAAAGGCTAAATAAACAGATATTTGCAGCCACTCAAATAAAACAATAAATAAGCAGCTATGCCAAATTTTATAAGAATAATTATTGCCGGTTTACTTTTAGGTATCGCCATCGCACTCATCGTTTTCTCGTCTTTTTGGGGATGGGGAATTCTATTGATATTTATTGCAATACTGGTTTTTGTAACGTTTATTTTTAACGAACGCATGCTTTTGGCACAATGGTATTTGCGTAAAGAAAATATGGACAAAGCAGAAACTACTTTGCTGAGCATCAGAAATTACGAGAAAGAACTTTATAAAGGTCAGTATGGATATTATAACCTTCTAATCGGGTTAATTGAATCTCGTAAATCGCCACTCAAGTCAGAAAAATATTTTAGGAAGGCTTTAAGTTTAGGCTTAACGATGGATCATAATGTTGCGTTGGCAAACTTAAGTTTAGCGGGAGTGGAGATGAGTAAAAGAAACAAACGTGAAGCAACACGTTTGTTAAAAGAGGCCGATAAAGCAGACAAAAACAACCTTCTTGCTGATCAAATTAAAATGATGAAAGGGCAAATGTCTATGCTAGACCGCAGCCAACAAGTTAGAGGAGGAAAAGGAACTTATCGCCAGTTCTAAAACTTAATTCGCCGACAGGCAAAAGATTTTAAAAAGCAAATTGACGAAGAGTTGATTTGCTTTTTTTATGAAAAACTTATTGCTTAAGTTGCATTTCAAGATATATAGGATAATGGTCTGATCCCACGTACTTTAACCGTTCTAGTTTTACTAGCCGAAACTCTTTCGTTACAAAAACATGGTCTAAAGGCCATTTCATAAAAAAATGCTCAGCATTATAGCTGTTGAAAAATCCTCTACCCACCCTAACATCAAAAAGTATATTTTCTGTACCGGTCAATTGATCAATATAAGACCAAACAGCATCATTTAGGTCGCCAGCTACTATTGCAGGTAACTGATCAATAATTTCTTTCCCTAATTCTTTAAGGGCGTCCTCTTGCTGACCTTCATTGTCTGGCAACTCCTCAAAATGGGTGGGCGGTACAGGATGGATACCGTGAAAGCTGATACTCTTATTATTGGGAAGCGTCAAGGTACTTTCAAAAGACGGTACTTTTTTATTGTTCAAATAATCAGTTTCCGTCTCTTTCAAAGGAAACTTACTAAAAAGAACCATCCCATAAGCGACTTCATTTATTGCTTTTTGTGAGTAAGGATATTCATTTTCTAATGTTTTAAGTTTTTCGGACCACCAGCCGTCCACTTCCATCGCTAAAATCAAATCTGGATTTTTTAATTTAATCAAGTTGAGTAAAGGATCTGAATTTCTGTTTGACATTTTTACGTTGGTCAGTAACAGACTAAACTGGTCATCAGATCCGTCTACGTGACTTGCAGTAGGCACAGCTACGTCCACAATTTCAGTGTAATTTATAAGGTAATAGCTGTTTATGAATATGCCTATTACCAGTGAAGCAGTTAAAAAATAATCATACCATAACCACTTAATCTTTACAAAAGCAAGTGCTATCAGGCAAATAAACGACGCAAGAAAAAATTGAATTCGTGGAAAGTTGAGTAACTTTAAATAGCGGACGTCTGCATTGCTAAATAGCGAAAGTAAGGCGCATAGGGCTAAAAAAGACGAGATTATAAATACAATTATGTAAATGGTTTTTCTGGTTTTTTTCACAATTTTAAGTTAATAAGAAATTACTGATTTAACAATTCTTTAAATCCTATTTTCAAATTGAACTTATCTCCCACAGTTGATTTGAATTCAATAAATTTTAGTTGATAAATTCTTTTTTAAGTGAGCTATAGGTTTAGGTGTTTTTACGCACTCTGTCTCTTTAATAAATGTGCCAAATTTTGTAATTGTCGGTTATCGAAAAAAACTAAGCGGTATTTGAAGGGATACCAATCATAAAAGGATCGAGTTAATTTGAATTTACCACTAGGCGTTTGGCATTTATAAGAAAGTCGCTATCTATAAACCAGTCCATTGCAAACATGGTATTTTTATTGCTCTATGCATAATCACCTATAAAAAGAAATATGATACAACCAGCCAACTCAGAAAAAAACAAGAATCAAGAATTTTCTAATAAAGTTTGGATTACCGGCGCAATTTTATCGTTAATACTAGTTGTACTATTACTGTTCAAAGCATTATTCGGCGTATTCTTACTGGTGCTTGCAGGGGTTTTGATGGCAGTTTACTTTCATGGTTGTGCAGGACTGTTAAGAAAGTGGCTTCATCTGCCAGCGAAAATAGCGGTTTTGTGTTCAGTATTGTTGAACGTTATTTTGTTGGTCGGCTTTTTTTGGTTCGTTGGGGCGAGGTTACAATCACAAGTTTCGCAACTGTCAGATTCTTTGCCCACCAGTATTGACCATGCAAAAGATTGGCTAAAACAATATCCTGCAGGAAACAAAGCTATAGGTTATTTGAACTCCAGTGGTAATTCTGATAAGACAATGTCAATGGCTAAACAGTTTTTTTCATCATCTTTTGGTATTCTTAGTGATGCCTATATTATTTTGTTATTGGGTTTGTTTTTTACTGCAAGCCCGCTTACCTATAAAAATGGGATTATAAAATTAATTCCTTCCAAAGCAAAGTTGAAGGGTGAGAAAGTTTTGGATGAGCTACATAAAGTATTAAAGAATTGGATAAAAGGGATGCTTTTCGGTTTTATGTTTATAGGCGTACTTACAGGTTTGGGCTTGTGGATTGTAGGAATGCCACTTATTTTAACCCTGGCACTAATTGCTGGCTTAATGAATTTTATACCAAATTTTGGACCTCTGATAGCGTTGATACCAGCTGTTTTGTTGGCACTGATGCAAGGAACAACAACCGCTTTAATTGTTGTTGGTATGTATACGGGAATCCAAATTGTTCAAAGTGCGGTTACACAACCATTGATACAACAAAAGATGGTAAATATGCCTCCTGCTTTAATCATTTTCGGTCAGGTTGCTATGGGCATGCTGGGCGGTTTTTGGGGAGTTTTGTTAGCAACGCCCGTGATTGTTATCATCATGACTATTGTTGATCAGCTTTATGTGCAACAGCAGGGAAGCTTAAAAACTGTTGAGGATTAATTTGACGTCGGATTTTTGTACGATGATTCTGTTCAGTAGTGAATCTTTTCATTAAGCTTGCGAGAGGCGTCTTCTAATAAAGACGCCGTCTTATACAATCGACCTCTTATTTGATGCGTTAAACATCTGGAATTAGTCACAACGGCTGGTGTAACTCGTTTTTTGTAAAGGTCAAAACGGCATCATTATTTTTATAATAAACTGATTACTTTTTTAATAATAATAAACATGTTTGTGGGTAGTTCCGCCTGCAACTGAACTTTAACCATCTGCGCAAATGATTAGATTTCAAAAAACGAGAGAATTACTAGCGCAAAGTGCTTTATTTTATGCGACTGCCATTAGAAAGGATAGTAGGTAACAGTAGATTCCAACTTACAAAACATTAAAGACATGTTGGTAGAAAGCGCCAATCAGCTAGATCAATTTGTCAAAGAGATCGTGAACCTTACGGATTAGTGCGTTAACAGAATAAAATTCTTCTTCAATAGCCTGAGGTCGATTACTATTGTAAGTTATTTGGGCGTTCCCCCAGGCGCTTTCGCTGTAAGGTAGGCGGGGCGGGCTTTTCGTTTCTCCGAAGGAGCTTCTTCGGAACAATCTTTTTTCCGCAAGCTGGCGGTCAAAAAGAACT
>JBBSTQ010000334.1:0-4292 GCA_038235745.1 Sphingobacteriales bacterium | reverse complement strand
GATCGGCAGAAAAGTGACCGGCGAACACACAGGCGAAATCAAGCTAGCGTCTGGCAAATTAAATCTGGAAAAAAACAAACTAAGTAGTGGCAATTTTGTAATGGATATGACCAGCATTACAACTACGGATTTAACTGGTGCATACGCTGCGAAATTATTGGGACATTTAAAGTCTGATGATTTCTTTTCTACTGATAAAAATCCGACTTCTAAATTTGTAATTACTAAAGTGCAACATCAAACTGGGAGCAAGGCCATTATTACGGGCGAACTTACCATCAAAGGAACTTCAAATACCCTCGTTTTTCCTGCCAGCATCAAACAAGAAAAAGGCGTTGTAGTGGCAATTGCAACTGGTGTTAAAGTCGACAGAACAAAACACGACATTAAATATAACTCTAAAAATTTTATCTCTGGTTTGGGAGATAAAGCTATTGACGACGAATTTGAACTTAACATCACTCTGGTTGCAAAAAAATAACACGCTCATTACAATTATAATTTGTTAAAATAAAATGCAAAGCAATAAAACCCAAACGTTATTCGTTTGGGTTTTTGTTTTATAAATTTGTAATTAACACTAAAGCTTGTTGGAAAATGTGACTGTCAGATTGCTACGCTTAATTACCAACCGACACATAAAAAATTTAAAGCAAAAGTGCATAAATGAACGTTTCTGATGTAACATTCAGTTCCTTCTTCCGTATAAACACAGAATGGATAAAGAAAATCTACGTATTTTAATCATTGATGACGATGAAATAAACAATTTCATTGCCGCAAGACTTATTGATAAAATTCCAGTTAAAACGCATGTAAATACTCGTTTAAATGGGCTTGAGGGTTTAAATTATATTAAGGATAATCTTGAACACCAAGAGAATTTACCGGATATTATTTTCTTAGATATCAAC
Source organism: Sphingobacteriales bacterium (assembly GCA_038235745.1). Classification (GTDB taxonomy): domain Bacteria; phylum Bacteroidota; class Bacteroidia; order Sphingobacteriales; family Sphingobacteriaceae; genus Pseudopedobacter. The sequence continues at coordinate 3,378 of JBBSTQ010000334.1, read as the reverse complement.
ATGCCGATAATGAACGGTTGGGAGTTTTTAGATGAGTTTGAACATGTCAAAGACAGCATTGGTAAAGTTATCCATATAAACATGCTTTCGTCTTCTGTTTATAATGATGATATTAGTAAGGCAAAAACCTATAGTGCCGTAAATAAATTTATATCCAAACCGCTCACTGTCGATAAAATTAAAGAGCTTTACGTGTCTTTAGAGATTATGGTTTAACCTCATTAATTATTATTGCATCATTTTTAACGGCAACTTTCGATACGGATTTTGCCTTCGCATGATAAAACAAACAAATCCAGTCTCCTTCAACCGCTTTTTTACCGTATCCTTCTCTTAATTCCATCGCCTTACGTCCATCTAAATCATACTTAGCAATAAATTTTCGTTGCAATTGTTCGGGTTCTGGTACAATATCGGCACCAAAGAATATGTGTTCTCCACCCTCTTCGATATGATAAACCTGATGAAACTCGGTGTGTCCGCCGGTGATCTCGTAACTAATCTCCTCGTTTATTTTTCCATCGCCCTCTAAAAAAACAATCTGTCCAGAGCGTTGCACCACATCAAAAATTTCTGTTTTGTAAGAACTTGAGGAACTACTGTAAGCATTTTCCCACTCCCCTCTTTGAATGTAATAATCTGCGTTAGGAAAACTTAAAGTCAAACTTCCATCCGTGTTTTTAATCATTCCACCGCTATGGTCAAAGTGCAAGTGCGACATTAAAACTTTGGTCACATCCTCCACAGCGTAGCCGGCTTTTTTTATGTTTTCATGCAGAATCAGATTTCCCTCATCATCGTTATAGCCCAAGCCCGTATCCAACAAAAGCAAATCATTTTTGGTTTTTACTAGAAATGGTTGAATGTAAACAAACAATGAAGCCGGACGATCGCTAGCTTTATCTACAGCAGGATTAAACGGAACAAACTTTTTAGAAACATCAACAGAATAGGATCCTTCTAACAGGGCGACAACTTTCAAATTAGAAATATAAATAAGTAAAACCCGAAAATTAGCCTTTTTTGTATTGCTGAACAGCAGGTATAAAATGTATATTTACGGGTGATTCAAAGCAAATATATAGAAAAAAGGTGGGTAACGCAGGAAAAAGCTGATGCACAATTGATTGAGAACCTTTCGGAAGAGCTGAAAGTTAGTGCGCCACTTGCTGCGATGATGATTAGACGTGGCCTGAATTCTTTTGATGAAGCAAAATCTTTTTTCAGACCTGAGCTATCCCAACTTCACAATCCTTTTTTGATGAAAGACATGGATTTGGCCATCGCCCGAATTGAAAAAGCGATAGCAAACAAGGAGCAGATTTTGATTTATGGAGATTATGACGTTGATGGAACTACCTCCGTTGCGTTGACTTATTCGTTTTTCAGGAAAATACACAACAACATAGATTATTATATTCCGGATAGATACAAAGAGGGTTATGGCATTAGTACCGCAGGAATTGACTACGCTTCTGACAATGGTTATACTTTAATTATAGCTTTAGACTGCGGGATTAAATCCGTTGACAAAGTTGCTTATGCAGATGAAAAAAATATCGATTTCATTATCTGTGACCACCACCTTCCGGGAGATGAATTACCACAGGCAATTGCTGTTTTAGACCCAAAACGAAGCGACTGCCCCTACCCATACAAAGAACTTGCAGGTTGCGGAATTGGCTTTAAGCTGATACAAGCTTATGCCCAGAAAAATGGGATTTCGTTTGACGAGATTGCTTGTTATCTAGATTTGGTAGTGGTTAGCATCGCATCTGACATTGTTCCGATTACTGGAGAAAACAGAATTTTAGCTTATTTTGGTTTGAAAAAACTGAACGAAAACCCTTGCAATGGCTTCCAAGCGTTAAAAGAGCTTTCTGGCAAAACAGATGATTTTACCGTAACAGACATTGTTTTTTCCATTGGTCCACGCATAAATGCTGCCGGCAGAATTGACGATGCAAAAAAATCAGTTAAACTGCTGATTGCAAATTCTACCGAAAGTGCCGAAGATGCGGGACTTATATTAAATCTAAAAAACTCGGAGCGAAAAGAATTTGATGCCAACATTACCGAGCAGGCTTTAGCCATGATTTTAAACTCGCCAGAAATGGAGAACAGAAAATCGACCGTGGTATATCACGAAAGTTGGCATAAAGGTGTAATTGGTATTGTTGCTTCCCGTTTAACGGAGAAATATTACCGCCCAACTATTGTGCTTACGCAATCAAACGGCATGGTTTGTGGCTCTGCTAGGTCTGTTTTAGGATATGATTTGTATGAAGCTTTAACTGCTTGTAGCGACTTGTTGGAACAATACGGTGGACATAAATACGCAGCCGGCTTAACCATGAAAGTGGAAAATGTGGAAGCTTTTAGTCAGCGGTTTGAGGAAGTGGTTTGCGCATCCATCACAGATGACATGTTAACCCAAGAAATCACGATAGAAGATGAGATTAATTTAGGCGAAATTGACGCCAAGTTTTTTAGGATACTGAATCAATTCTCGCCTTTTGGCCCACAAAATATGGCGCCCATTTTTTTAAGTAGAAATGTATCTTCGTACCGTTATGGAAGCGTGGTGGGCAATAACCATTTAAAAATGACCATCAGGCAAACGGACAGTCCACTGTTCAATTGTATCGCTTTTGGTTGTGGTGATCATTTGGAGCAGATTAATATGGGCAAGCCTTTTGATGTTTGTTACACTGTGGAACAAAATGTGTGGAAAGACCGCAAAAACATTCAGCTAAATATAAAAGGGATTAGAACTTATTAAGCATGATTTTAAAAGCAGAAAATCTAATAAAAAAATACAAACAAAGAGTGGTGGTTAACAACGTATCCTTCCAAGTTGGGCAGGGAGAAATTGTTGGTTTGCTAGGCCCAAACGGAGCTGGAAAAACCACTTCGTTTTATATGATTGTTGGTTTAATTAGACCAAATGAGGGGAGAGTTTTTTTAGAAGATGAGGACATTACCGAAGACCCAATGTACCGCAGGGCACAAAAAGGAATCGGTTATTTAGCGCAGGAGGCTTCTGTTTTTAGGAAGTTGAGTGTGGAAGATAACATTCTGGCAGTCTTGGAAATGTCAGGAATGACGAAAGAAGAGCAAAAAGACAAACTGGAAACTTTAATTGATGAATTTAGTTTGCATAAAGTCCGCAAAAACCGTGGAGATTTGCTTTCAGGAGGTGAGCGACGCAGAACGGAGATTGCCAGAGCGTTAGCTGCCGACCCAAAATTTATTTTGTTGGATGAACCTTTTGCTGGAGTTGACCCTATTGCTGTTGAAGAGATTCAGATGATTGTGGCGAGGTTGAAGCACCGTAACATCGGTATTTTAATTACGGATCATAATGTGAACGAAACG